>NZ_JBSRDC010000062.1:0-195101 GCF_055145285.1 Salinivirga sp.
AGGCGATGATAATTAATGTTATTTCATCTTAATCTTTTATATCATTTCAAGAAAGACCACTTATTAATAAATCCGTTTATTTGAATCAAGTACCCTTAAAATTTGTTCCGCATGACCCAAAATGCAATTTTTTTACTCGTAACTAACTGATATTCAGGTGTGGAGCTTTGGGTACTCATCATGGTGCACAAAACAGGAGCCTCAATGTGCTTGATTTATTGTTGCTTGCTTTTACCCTTTCAGGACAAGTAACGCAGCAGGTTTTCACCCATCATATATGCAAGTAATGGAGTTCGCCCTAATGGGGCGAAAGCAGAAGCTGTAATTATTTCCACTCCAAAATACGATTGAATACAAATTCTTCCGGGTTGGGCAGGAATTCCTTTGCTGCTTCGATATCATCTTCAGTAAGATAATGCAACATTTCGTATACGGTACTCACTTTATGCGAATTAATATTGACCAGCCGGGTTTTGATGCGGCCGTCAGCATCGCGAAGATCATCCAGGTAGAGCGGGATAACATCTTTTTCCGGTGATTGGCTTACCATACATTTTGTATGCCCGGCTTTGAAAAGTGTGTAAACGCCGCGGCCCAATTGTGATGTATAGCTAAGGTCAAACCCTATCGGTTTGGCGCAGCGCATGGCATAGCCCAATTCTACAGGTCTGGACTTATGATCAAGTTTAAGCTCCTTGATTTTGCGCATAACCAGTTGATTGAATATGTGGGCTTTACTCACCTGGTTGAGTTCCGGGTGGCCGTGGGCGTCGTATTCAAACTGAATGCCCGTGGCTTCCAGGTCGCTTTTCTCCAGAAAATGAAAAACCCCTTCGCTTATCATCGCTACGCCGTACCTGATGTTCATCAATCGGCGCTTCACAATGGATGATATTACCAGACGTACAATTTTGTCAATGGTAATAGCAGTTTTATTGAATATTTCAGGAATGATAATCATGGGGAAATGACAGGCAGCTCCAATTCCAAAAGCCAAATGGCCGGCTTCCCTGCCCATGGCACACATTACAAACCAGTTTTGCGATGTGCGTGCATCTTCATAAACAGTATTTCCAAGGGTTACACCCGTTTCTTTGGCTGTTTGATAACCAAAAGTGGGAACACCCTCAGGAAGCGGCAGGTCATTGTCGATAGTTTTTGGCACATGGATGCTTTTTACATCCAAATCTTGTGTTTGCAGATAATCGGCAAGGCGCGCGGCAGTTGATGCTGTATCGTCGCCACCTATGGAAACCAGTAAGCGCACATTGTGCTTTTTAAAGAAGCTGGCATCGAAATCGGCATCATTGGGTTTAAACCGGCTCATTTTTAGTGCTGAGCCTCCCTGATGAAAAATGCGATCGGCAAATTCAAAGTCGATGTCGACCGTTTGCCGGTCTTCGCTCAGGAGTCCTTTAAAACCTTCGTGCACACCAATTACGCGGTACCCGTTTTTGAGAAATACGCGGGCTGTGGTACTTACAACATTGTTTATACCCGGCGCGGGTCCTCCGCCACAAATTATCGCAATAGCTTCCTGCATGAGTTTATTTTTTTACAAAAATGGCTATTGCTTTTTATGTATGAAAATAAAAGGAGAGAATAATTTTAAAACAGTAAGGGCCCTGCTTAACGCAAAGGCCCTTATTGAATTTTTTTGTTTGTAGTAAACTATTCTAATCTTTAATTTAAAGCTTTCAATGCTTGTTCTGTTTTATTCAAAATAGGCTGCACAGAGAGCGGTTCGCCCACGGCTTCCATCATCCATTGCTTGGGTGTGAGGCGGCCTTGCTGGAAAATGCGTTGAACCTGACTGGCAAAATCCTTGTCGGCAATGTATTCCTCCAATTGGAATTCAATAATTTGCCCGAATGAATAGGCCGAAAGATACAGTGGGCTGGCAATCATGTGAGAATATATACCCTGCAGGGTTTCGTCTTTTTGCCCAAATACGGGAGCATAAAACTCGTTCCATACTTCTTTGGAGATACGCATCACAGCTTCTTTCAGGTCTGCTGCTGTGGCATCAGGGTTGGCATACAGCCACTTCCAAACACGTTGGTCTACAAGTCCTACACCCATAATTTCATAAAGGCTCCAACATTTGTCCAGCGTTCTCAGGTGTTCTTTATTGGGATTGCTAATAGACATGCCCAGAATTTCCAGGTCGCGGCTTTGGAACATGAAAGCCAGTGCTTCGGTGAAGGCTGTATTGGGCACTCCGCTCATCATGTAATAATCCACATCATAAAGCGAGATGGTTTGCTCTACATTGTGTCCAAACTCGTGTATGGCAATGTTGTAACCTTTATAGTTCATGCCCGATTCGGGAATGCGTGTACGCAAGTGTGCTTTTTCGCCTTTCATGCTGGCGCCCCAGGCATGGCCTGAACCGCGTGCCGGGTCAACGGCAATTTTATCAGCGAGGTATTTCGATTTATCATCGGAAAATCCCAGTTTTTGAAGAATTTCAGGTAACTCGTTCTCCATTGCCTGAGCATTAGGGAACCATTCTTGTGTTGCATCATTTAATTTGTCCTGGTCCAGGGAACTGCGTGTTTTGAATCCATCGTACCAAATGTCGAACGGTTCCAAATCGCGTCCCAGCCGCTTGCTGATTAATGCACCTACCTCTTTTAATACAGGCGATGAAATAAATTCTACAAATAGTTTTTCTGTTTCTTCCTGCGAAATTTCCATGCTGCCTGAGAATTTCCTTTTGATGTAGGTATCCAGCATGGGGTAATAATCATCCATGGCACTCAGGGCGTGGAACAGGTTAAGCATATGTTGATAACGTGTGTCAGGCTCTGCTTTTGCTTCCTTCGGCTCCCCGGCCAGGGTAACCTGATTGGTAAATGGATTCCATTCAGGCTCCTCATTGTTGATGACTGTTTTTGGAATACTTTGGTCCACAATGCGCTTCATTACACGGTACAAGGTGCGCTGCTTTTCCAGCCCGTTGGTTTTATCAGCATAGTTCGATTTAATTTCGTCGCGGATATTCCAGTGCGAGAGAAGCTTCATTCCTTCAGGGAAAAGTTTTTGGCCGTTTTCGCTGTGTAGCTGCCCGGCAAAAACATTGTAATCGGCAATGTAAATATCGGCGGCTGTTTCCTGCTCACTGTAATCCATTTTTAGGCTTGCTGGAACCCGTGCTGTAAAACGGTCGCCCATACGTGCATAAGCCCATTCTTTACGGTTCCAGTTGGCACCCAGCTTGTTTTTTTCTGCCAATATATACTGCGGAAAATTAAGCGTAACCATAAAGGCAATTTTGTTTTTGTACAAATCGCTCTTTACATGCGCTCCGGCACTGTAGGAGCCAAATTTTTCATCAACTTTGGTTACTTGCCCAATGTCCAGATGCAAGGGCTCAAGCAATTCCAGACTTATTTTATTAAAATGGCCGTCCAGAATCTCAAAATTTCTTGAGAACTTTTTGAACGCTAAGTGGCGAGCCTCTTCATCAGCAATAAAATTGGATTTGCAGAAATCCGAAAAAGCTTCACTATCTCCGTTCGCAGAAAACCAAAGTGAAGCTGTTTGTTCTACTCCACGGGCTATGCGTTCTTGATTGGCTCGCGGATGTGCTGTAGCGAGTGCTTTTACAACTTTATTAACGGTTTTTTCTGTGATGGCAGATTTAGGTTGGTCTGCATTTTTATTTTCTTGCTGGTTGCAGCTCATGGCAAACAGAATTGCAAGAATAGTGATGAATAAAATGGGACGTTTCATGTGTTTATATTTAATTTTATTGTTTTGAAGTGATATAACTTTTAAAATAGTTTTCTTATATGTTTATGGGTAAATTCCATGGCATACTCTTCCAGTTCGTTTACTGTTTTACGGTGTTTCTTGAGTTTCTCGATGTCTTCGTCCTTTTCATTTAATGGGTGGGCTGTTGGTTTGTGGTGAATCTGGGCTTTCGGGAATTTGTTAAGGCTTAAGTTGTGTGCCTCTTCTGTCAGGGTTATGATGTGATCAAACTTATCATTCTCTACTGAGTCGAGTGCTTGGCTTTTGTATTTAGTAATATCAATTACGGCTTCCATCATTGCTTTGGCAGCTATGAGGTTTAATTTTCCTGATTGTAGTCCCGCGCTTTTAATTTCAGCGTCTGATTTCGCATAGTACTTTAACCATCCTTCCAGGATGAGACCACGGGTTTCGTTTTTATCTGATAGTACCAGAATTTTCATTGTCATGAGGTAAAGTTAATATATCATTAGTGAAAATAAAAAAGTGTACGGGCATGTACAATAAAGTATAGTGAAATTGATTTCCCATTCATCTATGAAATATGTATTTTTACCTTCTAAAATCTAAGTTTGATGAGTGAAGAATTTGATATAAGGGCGCAAGGGGCTTCAGATGATCAGGATTTTGAGCAGCAGTTGCGGCCCTTTACATTTGATGATTTCCATGGCCAGGCCAAAATACTGGAGAACCTTCAGATATTTGTTCAGGCGGCAAAAATGCGTGGTGATGCGCTGGATCATGCGCTCTTGCACGGTCCTCCGGGACTGGGTAAAACCACACTGGCCAATATCATTGCCAATGAACTCAACGTGGGTTTTAAATTAACCAGTGGACCGGTATTGGATAAACCGGGCGATTTGGCCGGTATTCTTACAAGCCTCGAACCGCATGATGTACTCTTTATTGACGAGATTCACCGGCTGAATCCCATTGTGGAGGAATATTTGTATTCGGCCATGGAAGATTTTCGTATTGATATTGTAATAGACAAAGGGCCCAGCGCGCGTACCGTGCAGCTTAATCTGGAACCTTTTACCATGGTGGCAGCTACCACTCGCTCGGGGTTGCTCACCAGTCCCTTAAGAGCGCGGTTTGGAATTAATCTTCACCTCGAATATTACGATGCTGAGGTCATCAAACGCATTATTCATCGTTCTGCCGGCATTTTAAATATCCCAATTCATGACAATGCCGCCGAAGAGATTGCTTCCCGGAGCCGCGGTACGCCACGTATTGCCAACGCTCTGTTACGGCGCGTACGCGATTTTGCTCAGGTAAAAGGAACGGGTGATATTGATAAAAAAATTGCCATGTATTCGCTGGAGGCACTCAATATTGATAAATATGGCCTTGATGAAATGGATAACCGCATTCTGACTACCATCATTGATAAATTTCAGGGTGGCCCGGTCGGGTTAAATACAATTGGGACTGCAATAGGAGAGGATGCGGGTACAATAGAAGAAGTGTACGAACCTTTCCTGATAAAAGAGGGTTTTCTGAAACGTACACCAAGAGGGCGCGAAGCTACACCACTGGCCTATAAACATCTTGGAAAGATCGATCCTGCCAATCAGGGCTCGTTGTTTTAGTTTTATAAATTCTAAATCCCAAATTCCAGAAATTAACCTGCTCCTGTTAAAATTGGAGCTGATAAGTTACTGGCCTTTTGGGATTTGAAAAGCCAACTAACGTGTTAGCTTTTTGTACTTGATGCGTTTCGGAATGATTTCTCCGCCCATGCGTTTTCTCAGGTTATCTTCGTATTCTGAATAGCTTCCCTCGAAAAAGTGTACTTTCGATTCTCCTTCATATGCCAGAATGTGTGTGCAAATGCGGTCGAGGAACCACCGGTCGTGGGAAATTACCACGGCGCAGCCGGCAAAATGCTGAATGCCTTCTTCTAAAGCACGCAAGGTATTCACGTCAATGTCGTTGGTGGGCTCATCAAGTAACAATACGTTTGCTTCCGTCTTGAGTGTCATGGCAAGATGCAGTCGGTTTCGCTCACCACCGGAGAGCACACCAATCTTTTTTTGTTGGTCAGGTCCGCTGAAGTTAAAGCGACTGGTATAGGCACGGGCGTTAATACGCTGGCCACCCACCTCAATTTCTTCTTCGCCACCGCTGATTACTTCGTAAACCGTTTTTCCAGGATCGATATCTTCGTGCTGCTGGTCAACGTATCCAATTTGAACCGTTTCACCGAGTTTTATTTCTCCCGAAGTCGGTTGTTCTTCGCCCATAATCATGCGGAAAAGGGTTGTTTTACCTGCTCCATTGGGTCCAATAATACCTACAATGCCGGCTTGTGGTAATTCAAAGTTCAGGTCTTCAAAAAGCAGTTTGTCCTCGTAAGCTTTTGTTAGGTTAATGCCTTTTATGACCTCGCTCCCCAGGCGAGGTCCGTTAGGAATCGGGATTTCTACGTTTTTTTCTTTTTCTTTAATGTCTTCAGCAAGCATTGTCTCATAGTTGTTCAGGCGGGCTTTGCCTTTGCTTTGTCTGCCTTTGGGGCCCCGGCGCACCCATTCTAACTCGTTACTCAGGGCTCTTTGACGTTTCGACTCCTGCTTTTCTTCTTCCTGAAGGCGCTTCATTTTTTGTTCCAGCCACGATGAATAGTTCCCTTTGAATGGAATACCTTCGCCGCGGTCAAGTTCCAGAATCCAACCAGCAACATTGTCGAGGAAATACCGGTCGTGGGTTACGGCAATTACCGTACCCTTGTAGTGTTGCAGGTGCTGTTCGAGCCAGTGCACAGACTCGGCATCTAAGTGGTTTGTAGGCTCATCCAGCAACAGAATGTCAGGCTCCTGAAGCAACAAGCGCACAAGGGCTACACGTCGACGTTCTCCACCCGAGAGAATTTTTACCGGGGTGTCGCCCGAAGGTGTACGCAAAGCATCCATGGCCAATTCCAGTTTGGAATCCAAATCCCAGGCACCTACATGGTCGAGTTTTTCCTGTACTTCGCCCTGTCGCTTTACAAGTTTGTCCATTTTGTTCGGATCGTTCATTACTTCCTCATCCATAAATGCGGCATTGATCTGCTCGTATTCATTTAGTAAATCAACAGTATCCTGCGCACCTTCTTTTACAATATCCATTACGGTTTTCTCATCATCAAGATAGGGTTCCTGTGACAGATGACCAATAGAATAGCCGGGGGCATAATGTACCTCCCCTTCGTGTTCTTTATCCAATCCTGCAATTATGCGTAGCACAGTAGATTTTCCTGATCCGTTGAGACCAAGAATGCCAATTTTGGCACCATAAAAAAAAGAAAGATATATGTCTTTGAGAATTTGTTTTCCTTGTGGTGTTTTCTTACTCACGTTTACCATGGAGAAAATCACCTTTTTATCATCAGTACTCATGTTTTGTAATTTTTGATTGTGAGTGCAAAAGTAGTGATTTAAACAGCCGAAAGGAAATAACTCTGTGGATTTAAGTTGTGTTTATTTGGAATTTTATAATTTCGCTTAATATATACATTTTGCAATGAAAAAAGTTTGGATTTTTGTAACGCTGTTGGGTGTAATGGCCTGTAAACCAGTGTCTGAAAATAAAAATAGTAATGGAAACGGGTTGGCAAAACTGCCCGCTTTACCAGCTGTGACCATAAGCAAACCAAATAATGACAGTACAAAATGGCCCGTACTGCTGTTTTTTGATGCTCAGGCCAGGGGGGCGCAATTTGTGAAACGTTTTGCTACTCCTTTATCAGATGTTGGAGTAGGTGTGGTAGCATCTAATAGATGGAAAAATGGCATAAATGGCGAAAAATCGCAGAAAATTGTAAATAAAATGCTGCAAGAAGCTGCTGCCAATGGCGCTGATATGCAACAAATCTATGTTGCAGGTTTTAGTGGTGGCGCTCATTTGGTGCGTATGTTGTCACAATCCGCCAGGGCGGTGAAAGGAGTAATTACTATGGGTGCAGGCAACCCGCAAAAAACACCCGGGCAAATCCCTGAAGTAATGGTAACAGGAATGTCTGATTTCAACTTTCGCGATGTAATGCAATACCCAATGAGTGAACATTATGGTAAACCTGATTTATGCATGGTATTCGACGGAGGACATGAATGGGCACCGACTGAGGTTTTCGTTGCAGCTGTGAAATGGTGTATGCAACCCGGAAAAAAACTGTCCGCGATTAGTGCAGAACAAAAGTTACAGCAATTGAATCGTTATTTTTTATATAAGTCTTTGAAGCATTCAGAAAATCAAGTCTTTATGAGTGTTAACAAGGCGGTGCAGCAAACATTTGTGGATTTAAAAAAGGAGTTTGAGGCGGAACAAAAATGGCAAAATATATTAAGGACTAACTTTGTTAACAACAATAAAGCGTTCTGGCTCGAAAAATTACAAGAATTAGACTCGTCAGACAAAAGCAACTACTTTAGAGAACGGGTACGCGAATATATGAGCTTGTTGCAATTTATGGCGATCGACAATTATATCAGAGAACAGCAATTTTTAAAGGCCGAACAACGTTTGGCAATTTACAGAGCAATAGATCCCGAAAACCCGGACGTGGAGTTTTTGGCTGCGAAAATTTTGTTGTACAAGGGTGAATATGACCAAGCTATGAAAAAATTAAGTAAAGCTCTAAAAAAAGGATATGATAATTTTCAGGTATTAAGAAATAGTGAATTTTCAGAAAAATTGGCTAATAGAGAGGATTTTATATTAACTTTAAAACGAATTTATCCCAATTAAAAGACTTATTAACTAAACACAATTGATATTATGAGAAAAATTATGTTTTTTTTGGTTGCAGCCCTGTTCATGGTGGCCTGCCAAAGTGGAAACGATCAGAATAGTGGATCATCAGTTACCATAAATTATGATACTGAAAATGGTATTCCCGAACTATCTGCCACAACAGATGAAGCAGTGAAGTTGCAATATAATTTTACTGAAGGAGACTCTGCTCACATGATTATGGAGACAGAAATGAACATGGAAATGATGGGCCAAAAAATGCCTATGCACATGACAATGGAGAGTGATTATAAGATAAAAGAAGTTACAGAAAATGGCAATGCTAAAGTAGGTGTGGAATTTACACGGGTTGCAATTTCAATGGAAGGCCCGCAGCCTATGAAATTTGATTCTGATAACGAAGAAGACATGGCAAATAACCCAGCTGCTGCCGTTTTTACAGCATTACTCAACAAGGAGATTAGTTCAGAAATTACGCCTAAAGGAAAAGTGGTGGATATGAACATGGATGCCATTATGAATAATCTGCCAGAGGGACAGGGAGCTCAAATGAAAGCACAAATGGAGTCTATGTCTGACCAATTTGCACAGAATGCTTTTATTGCATTACCCGATGAACCTGTCAAAGAAGGCGATGTGTACGATGCCGGTGTAATAGAAACCGGAAGTCGAGGTATGAGCATGCAAGTTGATATGAAATATAAAGTGTTGAGTATTGGTGAAAATAAACGTTATGTGATTCTGGAGCCTAAGGGAGCGTTTGTTATGGAAAGCTTGCAGGAAGGTGTTGAGATGAAGGCTGAGGACAATACCATTGGTGGTTGGGTTTTATTTGACCTGAAGAAAGGTCTTCTTGAAAGATCTGATATGAAAATGGTGATGAATATGACCGCAAACCAGATGAAAATAATAATGAATATGAACATAAAAATGAGAATGGAATAATCCATTAATTAATTTTTTGGTTAAGTGCCTTGCAATGAGTTTTTTGTGAGGCGCTTTTTTGTTGGCTTAACTGTTTTCTCTCCATAAAATTGATATTCAGACTGGATTCTGTTTATTTTGTATTTCAAATTATGCAGTAATATTTGCAATAAAACATTCAAATGTGAAAACGACAATCGGAGTTATTGGTAGTGGAAGCTGGGGAACCGCCCTTGTGAATTTACTTACTCAAAATGGGTATCATGTAAACTGGTATGTGCAAACACAAGAAATCAGAGAGCATGTGTATGCCCATGGGCACAATCCACATTATTTATCATCTGCATACCTGAATATGTCGAAGCTCAGGGTAACAGTAAAGATTGATGATTTAATTGAAGCTTCCTCAATTATAATCCTGGTAGTGCCTTCAGCATTTTTACATGGTGTATTGTCGAAGTCAACCTATCCTTTAAAAGATAAAAAAGTAGTTTCTGCAATAAAAGGGATAATTCCCGAAACAAATGAGATTGTAGCCGATTATTTATTCAGAGAATTTGATGTACCCAGAGAACACTTTGCAATGATTGCAGGACCAAGCCATGCTGAAGAGGTTTCCTCAGAAAAATTGACCTATTTAACCGTAGCATCAGAACATGTCGATTTGGCCAAAGAAATAAAAGACTTGTTGTCTAATCACCACATCAATGTGAAGATTTCTCATGATATTGTAGGAACCGAATTTGCTGCAGTTGCCAAAAATGTGTATGCCATTGCTGCAGGGATTTATCATGGATTGGGGTATGGTGATAATTTTCAGGCAGTATTGGTTTGTAACGCAACCCAGGAAATGCGCGAATTTATGTCGAAAGTGTGCCGCGTAAACGCAGATATTGTTGAATCGGCTTATCTTGGTGATTTACTGGTAACCATGTATTCGCAATATAGCCGTAATCGTAATTTTGGAGTAATGATTGGTAAGGGGTACAGCGTAAAATATGCACGAATGGAAATGTTGCAAATTGCCGAAGGTTACTATGGTGCCAAAGGTCTGGCGCATTTTATGGAGAAATTGAATATCGATATGCCCATTGCACATGCTGTGTTTGAAGTGCTATACAATGGCAAAGCAGCAGCAACCCTCTTCTCCGAATTGACTAATGAATTGTCGTAACTTCTGCAATCAAACTTATTGATTGTGCTGTAATGATTTTTTCTTTTTGAACTACTTTTTTTATATCTTCGTTATATGACCGAAAAGCATAGCTCTGGTTATCGTTACATAGTTATCGAAGGGAATATAGGTGCCGGAAAAACCACCCTCACCGATGCTTTCTGCCGGCATTTTAACGCAAAAGGAATTTATGAACAATTTGTGGACAATCCTTTTTTGCCCTTGTTTTACGAAAATCAGAAAAAATATGCCCTTCAACTGGAATTGTCTTTTCTCGTAGAGCGCTTCAAACAATTAAAAGAAGAGTTGGAGAGCAGCCTGTTTCACGATGCAATTGTTGCAGACTATTACCTGAAAAAGTCTTTGGTGTTTGCTTCAACAACCCTGAGCGAGGATGATTTTAAGTTATACAAACGTATATTTCACTCCATGACCAATACCCTGCCGGAACCGGACTTGCTTATTTTTCTCCACCAAAATCCTGAACAATTATTAAAAAATATTGCGCAGAGAGGAAGAACTTATGAGAGCAATATTTCCCGCACATATCTCGACCAAATACAACAAAGTTATTTCCGCTTTTTCAAACAAGTTTCAGCTTTCCCCATAGTAATTGTCGACTGTCAAAGCATAGATTTTGTTATTGATGATGATTATTTAAGTAAGCTACTCGAAATACCAAAGCATTCATTTAATAAAGGTTTCAATATATTTGAACTGAACAAATAGCAATCAGGAAAAATAAATCATAAATTTTAAAATATCTGAAAATGAGAAAACTTACACTTTTAGTCTTCGTTTTAGGCCTTTTTTCTATTTCCTCTCACGCACAGGATAAAAGCGACTGGAAAGGCGGGTACCCCGAAGGTTGTACCTCCATTACAGTTGGTAAAAATGCCAGTGCTGATGGTTCTGTTATGACTTCGCATACAGACGACAGCCACCGGACCAGAAGCTGGATGGATATTGTTCCGGCACAGAATCACAAACCCAGTGAGCGATTTACTGTATACAAACGTGAATCGACTGATTCACTCGCAATGCCTGCATACGCGCATATTCCAATCGGAAGCATTCCGCAGGCAGAGCATACGTATCAGTTCATTAATACGGCCTATCCTTGTATGAATGAGCATCAGCTTGCAATTGGAGAATCTACTTTTGGTGGCCGTGAGGAGCTGTTTAGTAAAGAAAGCAAGATAGATTGTCAGCGGTTGGTGCAATTAATGTTAGAACGGGCAACCACCGCAAGGCAAGCCATAAAACTTGCCCGTAGGCTGCTGGCTCAACATGGATGGCGCGATTATGGTGAAGCCCTTACCATTGCAGATCCAAAAGAAGTATGGCACTTTGAGGTTGTAGGGCCGGGCAAAGGAAATGTTGGTGCTATTTGGGTGGCGCAGCGAGTACCCGATGGCCATATTTCTGTTAACGCCAATGCTTCGACCATTAAGGAAATTGATCTGGAGAAGACCGACTATTTTAAGGCATCAGAAAATATCTACAGCTATGCCAAAGAACAAGGTTGGTGGCAAGAAGACGAAACTTTTCGTTTTTGTGATGTGTATGCACCGGGAAGTCGAAAGTCTGTTGCTTCGAGAAGACGCGAATGGCGTGTATTTGACCTGTTGGCCCCTTCACTCAACCTGAGTCCCACATCAGAAAACTATCCGTTTTCAGTAAAACCAGATAAAAAAGTATCCGTTGAAGATATGCGGCGCGTGTTTAAAGATTACTATCAGGGTACTCCATACGATATGCGCCGGAATATCACTACAACCAATGAAGAGGGGGAAACTGTAATATCGCCTTTGGCAAACCCTTTTCTGCCTTATGACCAGTTAGATATCGATGATGTAAGTGGTGGATGGTACCATACCAGTGATGATGGACATATTCGTTTCCTCGGGGAACGTACAATCGCTCGTTGGTACACTATGTACGGAACTATTACGCAGAGCCGCGACTGGCTCCCAGATGATGTAGGTGGTGTTGTCTGGTTAGCCCAGGATAATATCGCTTCTTCCGTCTATATTCCGGTGTATTGTGGAGCTACAGATTTACCAAAATCTTATAAAACACCGGGCCGAATTAATGGCTATACCCGTGAATCAGCCTGGTGGGCCTTTAATCGCCTTGGAACTTTGGCTGCCCAAAGATGGGGCGATATGCATAAAGATTTAGACACTGTTTGGAATCCCATGCAAAAAGAATTTATCGAGGAACTAAAAGCCACAGATGAAAAGGCAGCAAGTATCAAGAATGAAGAGGCACGCCGTGAGTTTTTAACTGAATATGTAATAGAAAAAGGCGAAAAAGTAGTGAAGAAAGCCTGGGAATTAGGCGATTATTTGTGGACCAAATACGATGAGAAATTTTAATCATATACCTACTGAGCGCAACTGTTTTATTGCATTAAACTTTATTTGATGACCTGAAAATGTAGCAAAACATTTTAAACACTTGTAGGGAATAATAAATCCAATACATCATGAAAAAATTCACAAAACAAGAAGCATTAGATTATCACTCCTCCGGAAGACCCGGAAAAATTGAAGTGATTCCGACCAAACCGAATAGTACGCAGTATGATTTATCCTTAGCCTATTCTCCCGGGGTGGCTGAACCTTGCCGGGAAATTGAAAAAAATCCCGATGATGTTTATAAATATACAGCCGCAGGTAATTTAGTAGCTGTTATTTCAAATGGAACGGCTGTTTTGGGAATCGGCGATATTGGCGCAAGTGCCTCAAAGCCGGTAATGGAAGGTAAAGGCCTCCTTTTTAAAACTTTTGCTGATGTAGATGTTTTTGATATCGAAATTGATGAGAAAGACCCGGATAAGTTAGTAGAACATATTAAAGCCATAGCCCCAACTTTTGGGGGTATCAATCTTGAAGATATTAAAGCTCCCGAATGCTTTTATGTAGAGAAACGGCTGAAAGAGGAGTTAGATATTCCCGTAATGCACGATGACCAGCACGGTACGGCTATTATCTCAGGTGCCGGGCTTTTGAATGCATTGGAAATTGGTGGGAAAAAGATCGATCAGATAAAGCTGGTAGCTAATGGAGCCGGTGCTTCAGCCATTGCCTGTTTGCGTATTTATAAAGCACTTGGTGTTAATCCGGATAATATTGTGATGTGCGATAGTAAAGGTGTTGTGCGTAAAGACAGGCAGAAGCTAAGCGAACAAAAAAAGGAATTTGCTACCAGTCGAGATGTTCATACCCTTGAAGATGCCATGAAGGATGCCGATATGTTTCTTGGCTTATCTGTTGGCAATGTCCTTTCAAAAGAAATGGTAAGGAGTATGGCCAGTGACCCCATTGTTTTTGCCATGGCCAATCCTGATCCGGAAATCACATGGGAAGATGCACATGATGCAAGAAATGATTTGATGATGGCTACCGGCCGTTCTGACTACCCAAACCAGGTCAATAATGTGTTGGGATTTCCATATATTTTCAGAGGTGCTCTCGACGTCAGGTCAACGGATATTAATGAGGATATGAAAATTGCAGCAGTGTATGCACTGGCAAATCTTGCTAAGAAATCTGTTCCCGAGGAGGTCAATAAAGCCTACAACCTTAAAGGAATAACTTTTAGTAAGGAATATATTATTCCCAAACCAAACGATCCGCGATTGATTACTGAAATAGCTCCAGCTGTGGCAAAGGCAGCAATGGACTCCGGCGTGGCTCGCACGCCTATTGAAAACTGGGAAGAGTATGAAGCAGAATTGCGTCGCCGTGCTGGACTCGAAAATAAGCTGGTTAAGCAGGTTTATGAACAAGCAAAACAAGATCCTAAACGGGTTGTGCTTTCACAAGCTGATAGTTATGAGGTTATTCGTGCAGCACTCATGGCCAAGGAACAGCAAATTGCTGAACCCATCATAGTTGGAAATACCACAAAAATAAAGCAAATCGCTGAAGAGTATCATTTAGATATATCAAAACTGAAACTCATCGACAATGTTTGTCAGGGTGAGGAGGAACGCAGAGAATATTTTGCAAAGCAGCTGTTTGCTTTACGGCAGCGTAAGGGCATTAGCCTAAATGCGGCCTATCGGCTAATGAGTAATTGCGACTATTACGGAGCTATGATGCTTGAAACCGGGCAGGCAGATGCTTT
The DNA here is from genome assembly GCF_055145285.1 of Salinivirga sp. Lineage (NCBI taxonomy): Bacteria > Pseudomonadati > Bacteroidota > Bacteroidia > Bacteroidales > Salinivirgaceae > Salinivirga > Salinivirga sp. The sequence continues at coordinate 14,732 of NZ_JBSRDC010000062.1, forward strand.
TATAACAGGTCAAAAAACTAAGTATGGAGAATCACTTCGCCCCGTTATTGAACTTGTTGGTGCCCGCGAAGGTGTTAACAGGGTAGCCAGTATGTATATTGTACTTACAAAGCAAGGTCCCTTGTTTCTTGCAGATGTAGCCGTAAATAGAGAGCCTAATGCTCAAACACTGGCCGATATTACGGTTCTGGCAGCAGAAGAAATTCAAAAATTAGGTTTTAACCCACACATTGCAATGCTATCTTATTCAAATTTTGGTTCAGTGAGTGGCGGTAGCCCTGCAAAAGTAAGAGAGGCTGTTAAAATACTGCATAAAAATTACCCTGATTTGGTCGTAGATGGTGAGATGCAGGCTAACTTTGCCCTAAACCCGGAATTAATTACTAAACGGTATCCATTTAGTAAACTTGTGGGTCGCCAAATCAACACCCTTATTTTCCCTAACCTAAGCTCTGGTAATATTGCTTATAAGCTCATTAGTGGTGTATCTGATGCTGAACTTATCGGACCCATTTTGTTGGGAACGCGTAAGCCTGCACATGTGTTGCAACTCGAAAGCAGTATCAATGAAATTATAAGAATGATTAGCGTGGCAGTGGTTGATGCACAGTTTTATCAAAGAGGAAGTAAGCACCACTTGTTGTAAATTGCTACAGTTGGCTTGATAATTAAAAAAAGGTGGTTTTGTTCATGAACAAAACCACCTTTTTTTAATTATCAATAATAAGAAGTCTAATGACTGGATATATTAATTATCTCGGTTACATGGAGATGTCTCGCTTGCTAAAAATCAAGTCACCCGTAAATTCTGGCGGGTTTGCTACATCGTATTTTTTTGCACCATGGGCATCTATATAAAAGATTTTATAGCCTATTGGCACAAGTACATCTATGATTTTTTGTCGGTTTGCACCATCAGTTTCAATTTGAAGTGCTGGCTTGTGCTTTTTTAATAGTGGAAGCATTTCTGGAATTACCACCACCTCATAACCTTCTATATCGCATTTTATGTAATCAATTTTTTCTAACTCGTTAAAAAGGTCATTGGGGTTGCGCATTTCAGCTGTGAACTTACGTTCAAATTTATTTTGCTCATTTTTTTCAACCACATGTGTTCTTCCATGACTCAGGTATTTGTTGCCTGCAGGCAGGCCCATTGATATCTTTTCGCCATTGGTTTTGCCTAAAGCAAAAGGCAAAATTTTAACATTCGGAAACCTTTGTACATTTTTATGCAATATGCTGCGAAACAATTCAACTGGTTCTACGGCGTATACCTTGCCTGCTTTGCCTGTTAGTTGCGCAAAAATGCGGCTGTAATAACCAAGGTTTGCACCGATATCGATTATTATATCACCTCTATTTATCAATTTGTTTATGAAATAATGACAATAATATTCTTTTTTGTTTTTGAGCCATCCATTTTTATACGAAAGAAAAAATACCTGACTTATAAGGCTTAAGTAGTGTTTAAGTCCAAGTGTTTTATACAGAAATCTCTTGATGAAAAACATATTTATAGCATTAGTTCTAATAATCAAAATCCTGCGAATTTACTTGTTAATGTAGATGCATCAAATTTTTTGTTGTAAAATAATTCAATAACTAGTAATTTATTTATGCTTTATCAGAACAAACTACAGAAAATCATTATTGTAAAGGTCAATTTTTTTTAGCTTTGTACACAATATATGGTTTCAGATGGAAGAAAGATTTTCAAATAGTGAAAAAGAGCGGCTGACAGAGCTTATAAAAAAGGTGCAGGACAAGAATGACGAACTGGAAAAGCACCGAAAAAAGATTGAGTTGCAAAACGAAAAATCGCGTCAGCGCACCATTGAGCTCTTTGGTAAAATGATTGACCTCAAAAAGGCTAAAAAAATCATTAGTATACAAAATGAGGAGCTCGAGAAGAAAAATGAAGAAATAAATCGTAAGCGTGCAGCTCTTGAAAATACTTATGTCAAGTTCCGAAAACGTACCATAGAACTTTTCGGTAAAATGGTTGATTTGCGCAAAGCATACAACATCATCAACAATCAGAAAAAAGAAATTGAATATCAGCGCAAACAACTTCATGAACTTAACACCAGCAAGGATAAATTCTTTTCTATTATTGCACATGATTTAAAAAACCCGATTGCAGGGTTTCTTGGATTAACCGAGGTTATGGCACAGGATATGAATTCCTTTACTGATGAAGAGAAGCAAGAGTTTATTGAATTAATACACAAATCTTCAAAGCAACTTCATTCGCTTCTTGAAAACTTATTACAGTGGTCCAGGGCACAAACAGGCAGACTATCATATAAACCCAGAAAGTTAAATATGCATAGTATTTTCATGGATAACTTCTCCCTAACCCATGCCAGTGCTGAGGTAAAGCAAATAAAAATTGAAGACAATGTAGATCAAGATACAGAAGTGTGGGCAGATGCCGATATGGTAAATACCATACTACGTAATATCCTGACCAATGCCATAAAGTTTAGTAACCACAATAGTAAAATTAATGTATTCACCACCATTGAAGATGGTATGCTAATTACAAGTGTACAGGATGAAGGTATTGGAATAAACGATGAAGATTTGGATAAATTGTTTAAAATTGGTTACAATAAATCTCAGGTTGGAACAGCCAACGAAGAAGGAACAGGATTGGGACTAATATTGTGCAAAGAGTTTGCTAAGCGAAACGGAGGCGATGTAATGGTTAAAAGTGAAGCGGGGAAAGGGAGTACATTTTCTTTCTCATTGCCTTTGAAAGGTAATCAGGAAAAAGAAAACGAGTAACTTTTTCTAAAACAAAGCCACATGGAGGACTACAGTTCATATGAAGATAGAATAAAAAAGCTTGAAGCAGAAAATAAGCGCTTACGCTCACTGTTGGACAGTCAATCGGATGTTAATCAGCTAGGCTACCTCGAAACGATTATTCATTCTTTGCCCGATATCGTCTTTCTTATTGACGGTGAAGGCACTTACCTCGATATTTTAACAGACAAAGAAGAGCTGTTATACAAAAATTTATCCTATTTGCTTAATAAGACTTTCAGCGAAGTCTTACCCGAACACGTTACAAAGAAAGCCAATGAAGGTATAAAGAAAGTTAAAGAAACGGGCAATCCGTCAATTATAGAATATCAATTACCTATAGGAGCTGAACTCAAATGGTTCGAAGGTAGAATAGCTCCTATTATAGGTAGTGAAAAGGAGCGCTACGTTTTTCTCGTAATGGATGTCACTGAACGCAAGAACATTGCACGGTTGGTTGAAACAAGCCAGTATAAGCTAAAGCGAGCTCAGGAAATTGCCCGCCTGGCTTATTTTGAATGGAACCTGAAGACCGACAAGGCAAGTTTTTCTGAAGAAGCCGCAAATTTATTTCAGCTTGAAACGGTGGAAAACTTTGGTATGGCTGATTTTTTTAAATTCCTTCATAGTGAGGATCAGGCTGCAATAACAAAGGGGCTTAAGGATTATATAAAGAAACACGGAAGATTTGAGTATGAATACAAAGCCCGCATTAAGGGACAAATGCGATATCATTTAATTCATTGTGAGCTAATCACAGATACAGGTGATACAGTTGTGGTTTTTGGTATTCTACAAGATGTTTCAGACCTACGTAACTTAGAAACTGAACATTTTCGCGAGACCCAGGAGAAGGATGCTATGCTCAAAGCAATTCCGGATATGATGTTTACTCAGGATGCACACGGCGTTTTTTTGGATTTTCATGCCCCTAAAGGACACATGAAAAAATTATTTGTTAAGTCTGATGAACTTATTGGTAAAAAAGCAATAGATCTGTTACCGCCGGAAATCGCCAGTATGAACCATGCAAAAATAAAACAAGTACTAAAGAGTAAACAGCACGTAATTCATGAGTATCAGTTACAAGTGAATAACCGTACAGCACATTTTGAAGCACGGATGGTCCCTGGTGGTAATGGCGAGGTGCTGTCCATAGTGCGCGAAGTTACTGCAAGAAAACAGGCAGAACAAGAACTCGTGAAAGCCAAGCTTATTGCAGAGGAATCAGATAGGCTGAAATCAGCATTTTTGGCCAATATGTCGCATGAAATACGCACACCTATGAACGGCGTTATTGGGTTTGCTGAGCTGCTGCTCCAGGAAGAAATACCAAACGATGAAAAGCAGGAATATTTCAACATAATTGAAAAAAACAGCCATCAGCTTCTTCAACTTATCGATGATATAATTGATGTATCTAAGATTGAGGCAAATTTGCTAAAGCTGAATCCTGTTGATTTTAACATTAATGATTTATTGAGCGATCTGGAAAAAGTTTACCAGAAAGAACTCGATATGAGCGATAGAGACCTGGAATTGAAGTTTGAAGGCTTACCAGATCAAAGTCAGGCACACATTAATGCCGATAAAAGCAGGTTGATGCAGGTTTTACAAAATTTAATTTCTAATGCTGTAAAATTTACTGAAACTGGTGAAATTACTGTGGAATTATACAAAAAGAACAATTTCCTTGAGTTTAAAGTAAACGATACAGGTATAGGTATTCCTGAAATGGCCAGAAAATATATTTTTGAGCGTTTTAGAAGACTCGATAATCCGGCAGATAAAATCTATCGGGGTACAGGGCTTGGACTTGCCGTATCGCGTGGATTGGTTGAGTTAATGGGTGGCTCAATTAATGTGGATTCTGTTGAAGGAGAGGGCTCTGTTTTTATGTTCACAATCCCATATAACCAGGGAGGTGTCGACCATGAGGGAGTTAATGATTTAAATGAGTGGAAGCAGTTTGCTCATAAAAATGTGCTTATTGTAGAGGATGAAGATACCTCATATCATTATCTGGCTTCAATGCTGAAAAAAAAGCACGTAAATGTCTACAGGGCCTCTACCGGCTATCAGGCTATTGAGTTCGTGAAAAATAAGCCGGTAGACCTTATTCTTATGGATATTCGGTTGCCTGAACTGAATGGATATGATGCAACGAGGTATATTAAAAAAATCGCCCCTGACATTCCCATTATTGCCACTACAGCTTTTGCACTCGCAGAAGATGAACAAAAAGCGCTCGATGCAGGGTGCGATAGTTATGTATCAAAACCCATATCTTCTTACACATTGCTTCAAAAAGTGAAGTATTTAATGGGTCAGGTTAACTAATTTTAATGTTTAATTTCAGTTTTATAATATGGAACTGATTGTGCCTGTCAAATAAAAAAAAGATTCTGAAGGTAAAAGTTAGATCAGGTGTTTTCTTGTATTTTTGTGTGAAATCTCTCGCATTCGTGGTAATTATTCATGTTATGGTTAATTTTCTAACTCATTTTTAAATTGATCCAAAAATTGGAGCATAAATGCATGTCTTTGCTGTGCTATTTGATGGGCATGGGTGGTATGCAGGCTGTCTTTTATGTGTAATAATTTATCGTAAAAATGAGTAATGGTATCCCGATTTTCTTTAAAATCTTTTATTTCTGATGGTGGCAAGTAAATAGGGCGGTTAGCGAATCCTCCATAGCTAAAAGCTCTGGCAATACCAATGGCACCAATGGCATCCAGCCTGTCAGCATCCTGAACTATGGCCAGCTCAGGATATTTTTTTGAATCAAATTTGTAATGTTTACGCCACGATATGTTATTTACGATGTGAAGTATTGCAATAATATCGTTTTCTTCCACTTTTGCCTGCCGTAGCCATTTTTCGGTTTTTTTTAGGGCAAGTGTTTCATCTCCTTCCGTAAACTTTGCGTCTGCAATATCGTGGAAAAGAGCACCGAGCTCCACTATCTGTAGGTTGCATTCTGTATATCTTGCTATTTCTCTCGCTGTTTTCCAAACCCGGTAGGTATGAAACCAATCATGTCCACTTTCTTCGAAGTTTAAAAGTACACTTCGCACATAATTTGCAGCTTTATCGATAAGGGTTATATCTTTCATTTTTTATACAAGCGCATGAAATCACCTAATAAATTAAATAACTCATTCCATTTTGTAAGTGGAACAGGACCTTTGTTGGAAGGTGTATGGTAATGTCTGTATTCTTTCCCTCTTGTGAAAATAAATATTGCCGGCACATCTTTTTTCGCAAAAGCACAATGGTCACTATTACAACTGGCTCCTCCGGATCTGATGTCTGCAAAATATTTCTTTGTACTATTAATTTCATTGATTAAACTATCTGCCCGCGGCTGTGCTTTAGCATTGACCATTCCTATTCCTTCACTGCCTGAACCTACCATGTCGAGATTGAAGAGAAACTTAATTCTGTCTAATCTTACAGGTGGATTCTTTGCAGTGTAATTACTGCCAAATAAACCACATTCTTCAGCAGCAAAAGCCATAAAAATCATTGAATATTCAGGTTTGTTCATGGGTTTACTGTAATGTCTGGCCAAATCCAGTATCATGGCTGTACCGCTGGCATTGTCGTTTGCCCCCGGAAAAAACACATTCTTTCCCATGCGCCCCAGATGGTCGTAATGCGCCGTAAAAACATAAAACGAATCTGGCTGTATGCTGCCTTCTACCATGGCTATAACATTTGCTGTGCGATAATTTTTATAAAAATTATTGTTGATTTTTATCGATATACGCTTTGCTTTGTTAATAAGGGAATCGTAAGTATGAAGATAAAAATAAGGTTTTACCTCAACAGCATCGCTTAACCGCCAATACATGTTCTTTTTATGCGTAAAAATGTAACCTGCTGCATTTAGTTTGTATGTGCGCTCATCACGCTCTGCAACAGATGGTAGTACTACCACCTTGTTGTGAAGGTTTTTTTTGATATCTTCGGTGTTTTTTAAAGCACTTGTATCCAAATGTATAAGCTCAAACGTGCCTTCAGTTTTATGTGAGCCACCACCAATCATATAATCGCGTGCTGTCGCCAATTTTATCCCGTCAATTTCCACATAAACGGTATCCGGAAAGGTATTAATAGAAATGTTGAATGGTTGTAAAAAGCTTTTTCCGATAGGTGTTGCACCAATCTCTTTGAACTCTGCAGCTATATATCTCGCAGCCTTAATGTCGCCATTATTCACATAACCACGGCCGTCAAAAGCTTCAGAAGCTAATCTCTCAATAATTTTCGTTGCAAAGGTTTTGTCTTGAGTGTGGGCTGTTGTTATCGTAAACAATAGCGTAAGTAAAAAAAAAGGCTTAAAAATATTCATTTGTATGTATTTTTTATTCATTGTCATCCAGCAGGTCGGGTCTTAATTTTTTAGTTCGCTCAAGGGCTTGTTGCATTTTCCAATCTTCTACAGCAGCATCATTGCCGGATAATAGTACATCGGGTACTTTCCATCCGTTGAAGTCTGCCGGCCGCGTGTATACAGGTGGTGCTAAAAGCCCATCCTGAAAAGAATCTGTAAGTGCTGAGGTTTCGTCTCCCATGGCGCCGGGTAACAACCTCACCACGCTATCTGTTATTATAGCAGCCGCCAGTTCGCCTCCGGTTAATACATAGTCTCCTACAGATATCTCTTTTGTGATTAAATGATCTCTGATTCTTTGATCGATACCTTTATAATGTCCGCACAAAATAATAATATTTTTAAAAGTAGAAATCTGATTCGCTTGTTGCTGATTAAACACATCTCCATCGGGCGATGTATATATAATTTCATCATATTCCCTTTGCGATTTCAAATCAGCAATAGCTCTGTAAACAGGCTCAATGCGCAACACCATGCCCGCACCAGCGCTATAAGCATAATCGTCAATTCTATTATGTTTGTTGTCTGAGTATGCTCTTAAACTATGAATTTGAATAGTTGCAGCACCACTTTCGCGTGCTCTTTTAATTATGGAATTGTTAAGCGGACTCTCAAGAATTTCAGGAATCACAGCAAGTATATCGATGCGCATTTTTTTTGTGCAAAATTAGCAAAAATTAGTAAGTCGTCGGGTATTGTATTATTCGTTTTATGTTGGCGAACTTTTTAAATAGAGAAACCCTTTAATGATGGATAGATAAAATGTGGTTAATAACGACCATTTATCGTAATTAATTGACTAATTTTCGTTTGAAACTTAAAAATATAAAAACAGTTCGCAATATTTTTGAGGAATTTCAATGAAATATCTATTTTCGTAAGGTTTAAAGTAGGAGTTTTTCAATAAAACAGAGCAAAATACCGCCGTAGTATGAATACTAATGAATTCAACGAAAAGCAGCAGACGCCTGAGAATGATAATTCTCATGCATCAGACGCTGAAAACCAGCGACCTGATGAAAATTTGACAGAATCACAATCTTCGCCAGATGAAGAATCAGCTAATTTAACTTCTGACGAAGAGCAATCTCCAGCGAAAGATCAAGTGGAAGCGTCTAAAAATAAGGAGGTTGAAGTAGAAATTGCCGATAATTCGGAAGTAGAAAGTGAACAGGAAAAAGCAGATTCCCAATCATCAGGAGCGAGCGATGAGGCGCGGGAAAACGATGATGGTACAGATCAGGGCAAGAACAAAAATACTGAAAGCGACGATGTAACAGGTTCTTATGCTGAGCAGGATGAGCTATTGCCGCCAGCGCAGAGTCCCTATGAAGATGAAGAGGAAGGTGACTATTCCGATTATGGTGCATTGAGTAAAGACCAATTAACTTCTGAGTTGGAAAGATTACTCAACGAATTTGAAATACAAAAAATCCGCAAACGGGTCGAGGCCATTAAAAGCCAGTTTTATAAAAAACATCAACGCGATCTGGTCAAGCAAAAAGAGACCTTTTTAGAAGAGGAAGGAAATGAAAAGGAATTTCAGCCGACTCCCGACCCCATAAATGAGAATTTCAATAATTTAATGCAGCTATATAAAGATAAAAGAGCTGCTTACCTGGACAAAGTTGAAAAGAATAAAGAAGATAACCTCACGGCGCGTTATGAGGTTATCGAGAGCATAAAAAATCTTATCAATAAAGAAGAATCTCTGAATAAAACTTTTCAGGAATTTCGTGCATTGCAGGAGCGATGGAGAGAGATTGGCAAAGTGCCCCAGAGTGAAGTTAAAGCTATTTGGGAAAAATATCATTTTGCGGTAGAGCAGTTTTACGACTATGTAAAAATCAATAAAGAACTGCGCGATCTTGACCTTCGGAAAAACCTAGATGCCAAAATTGATTTATGCGAAAAAGCCGAACAGCTGCTCCTGAAAGAGAGTGTTGTAAAAGCCTTTAAAACACTGCAGGAGTATCATCAGCAATGGCGTGAGATTGGACCTGTTCCCCGCGAAAAGAAAGAAGATACCTGGGAGCGTTTTAAAGAAGCTACAGTAAAAATTAATAAGCGCCACCAGGAATTTTTCGAAGGACTAAAGAAAGATCAACAAAAAAATTTGGAGGCAAAAGAAGCGCTTTGTAAAAAAGTGGAGGAAATCAATAAACTTAATCTAGTTAAACCCAAAAAATGGGAAGAAAAAAGTAAGGAAATTATTGAGATTCAAAAGCTTTGGAAAACAATAGGGTTTGCTCCTAAAAAATATAATAACGAAATTTATCAGCGGTTTAAATCTGCATGTGATGCCTTTTTTGATGCTAAACGGGCCTATTTTGCCGAGAAGCATGCCGAAGAACAAGAGAATTTTGATAAGAAAAATGAACTGTGCGAGCAGGCAGAGGCAATGAAAGAAAGTACAGATTGGAAAAAAACTACCGGTGACTTTATTCAGTTGCAAAAGGAATGGAAACAAATCGGCCCCGTTCCACGAAAAAATTCTGAGGCGCTATGGAAACGTTTCAGAGCAGCCTGCGACCATTTCTTCGAAGCCAAAAAAGATTTTTTCTCCAATATCGACAAAAGACAGGATGATAACCTGGAAGATAAAAATCAGTTAATTGAGAAAGTGAAAAATTTTGAATTAACCGGCAACGATGAGGCAGATCTTAAAACTTTAAGTGATTATCAAAAAGAATGGTCCGAAATTGGTTTTGTGCCTTTCGATAAAAAAGACGAGGTGCAAAAAGAATTTAGGCAGGCCATAAACAAGCATTTCGACAGTATGAAGATCGAAGATGAGACGCGAAATCTTATGAACTTCAGAAATAAAATCGAAAATTGGTTGGATAATTCACGTTTAAAAAAGAAAATTGGACCCGAACGGAATAAAATTATCAATAAAATAAAAGACCTGGAAAACGAAATTACGCTCTACGAAAACAATATTGGGTTCTTTAACGATTCTAAATCTTCAAATGCACTCGTAGATGAAATCCAGGAAAAAATTGAGCGAGCCAAAAAACGTATATCTTTGCTCCGTAAAAAATTAGATGTTCTGGACGAACTGGACGATTAAAAATATACTACCCGTTTAATTTTCAGTTTGTTGAATGTGTAATAATTTCTATTGCAGTTAATGTGCAGCTTTTGCTGTAATTGGCTGTTAAAATACCCGTTTATGATGAAGAAAATATTTTTGTTTGTTACTCTTTTGTATGTTACTGGTGCGTTTGCACAAAAAGGCAGTGTAAAAGGTTTTGTTTATGATAAAGAAACTGGTGAGCCGGCGTTATTTGCAAACGTAGTGCTAAAAGGAACCAACTTTGGAGCCGCTACTGATGTAAATGGCTTTTATTTTATTTCGAAAGTACCAGCCGGGAATTACGAGCTCATGGTTACATATTTAGGCTATGATACATTGGTTGTTGATGTTGAAATAATTTCTGGCAAGCCAGTCACAAAAAATTTGTATTTACAACCGGCATCTATCACAATTCAGGATATTGTTGTTAGTGCCGAAAGGCAAGAAATGAAAAATCAGGTACATACAGCAGTTGTAAAAATTTCGCCCCGACAGATCGAAAAAATGCCATCTGTCGGTGCTGAGGTAGATATTGCGCAGTATATACAGGTTGTGCCTGGTGTGGTTTTTACAGGCGACCAGGGAGGTCAGCTTTATATTCGGGGTGGTGCTCCCATTCACAATAAAGTACTACTCGATGGAATGACCATTTATAACCCGTTCCATTCAATAGGTATGTTTTCTGTTTTTGATACTGATTTGTTACTCAATGCCGATATTTATACAGGTGGATTTAATGCAGAATATGGCGGCAGAATAAGTTCAATAATGGATTTGCGTACAAGACAGGGTAATAAGAAAAAATTTGCAGGAAAAGTTAGTATGAACACCTTTGCCTCCAGTATGCTTTTGGAAGGTCCGTTAAAAAAGTTTACCGAAGAAAACCCAAGTTCCGTAACTTATGCATTTTCAGTGAAACATTCGTATCTCCAACAATCTTCAAAAGAACTTTACAGTTATGTGAACGAAGATGGTTTACCATTCAGTTTTACAGATTTATACGGTAAGGTTTCACTTACCGGCGAAAGTGGAAATAAATTTAATGTGTTTGGATTTAATTTCACCGACCAGGTAAACTATCAGGGCCTTACAGATCTAAAGTGGAGCAATGGCGGTGGTGGCGCAACAGCTGTTGTTGTCCCGTCTCAGTCTAATAGTATCATTGATTTTAATGTGAATTTTTCCAACTATGAAATAAGTATGGAAACCAGCGAAATACAGCCCAGCTCAAGTAGCATAAGCGATTTTGGGTTTGGATTGGGCGTGAAATCCTTTATTGGAAAAAACGAAATATCTTATGGTTTCGATTTCTCTAGTTTTGCAACCGACTACTCATTTTATAACGCATATGGTTTTAATGTAAATCACCAACAAAATACAGCCGAATACAGCACTTTTATTCAGTTCAAAGGTCAATGGGGAAATTTTATAGTAGAACCGGGCGTGCGACTTATTTATTACGCTTCGCTGGGTGAACCATCTTTAGAACCACGGCTGGGGATGAAATATAAAATAACTGACGAAATTCGGCTGAAAGCATCGGGCGGTTTTTATAGCCAAAATCTTATTGCTGCAAACTCTCAACGCAGTGTGGTAGACCTGTTTTATGGTTTTCTTAGTTCGCCGGAGAGCCTCCCTAATTCCTTCAGAGGAGAAGAGATTGATACCAAGTTGCAAAAAGCTAAACACATTGTAGGAGGGGTAGAATTTGATTTGAATTCACGCATTACATTCAATTTCGAATCATATTACAAATACATGAACCCACTCATTAACATAAACCCCAATAAACGATTCGATGAAAATACAACATTCAATGATATTCCTGATATATTAAAAACCAGTTACATGTTCGAACAAGGCGATGCCTATGGATTTGATTTATCCATCAAATATGATTACAAACGCTGGTATATTTGGACTGTTGGCTCATGGGGTTATGTTAATCGCACAGGATATTTTTATGACGATCTCACCCAGCAGGCCGTTTTAATTGAATATCCACCACATTTCGACCGGCGGTTAAATATAAATTTTCTTACCTCATATACCTTTGGAGAAAAGTTGAATTGGGTCGTGAGCATGCGTTGGAATTACGGTAGCGGATTGCCCTTTACATCATCAGTAGCTTATTATGAGAGCCTGTCTCTTAATTCAATGAATGACGAGTATACAAACACAACCGGAGATATTGGTACCATATATGGCAAAATAAACGAAAGAAGACTTACCTCATACCATAGATTGGATTTGAATGTGAAACGTAAGTTTTACCTGAAAGGAGATGTAGAGGTGGAATTAGTTGCAAGTGTGACCAATGTATATGACAGAAACAATGTTTTTTATGTAAACAGACTGGCTAATGAGGTAATTTACCAGTTACCTGTATTACCTAGTTTTGGAATAACCTTTAAATTTTAGATAAAAATCAATATTGTGGCAAATACACGTTATATTTTCGTTACAGGTGGTGTTACTTCATCGTTGGGAAAAGGAATAATCTCAGCCTCCCTGGCTAAATTGCTTCAGTCAAGAGGATATAAAGTAACCATCCAGAAATTAGATCCATATCTTAATGTGGATCCCGGAACCCTGAACCCTTATGAGCACGGAGAGTGTTTTGTAACTGACGATGGCGCCGAAACAGATCTTGACCTCGGCCATTATGAGCGTTTTTTAAGTGCTGCAACGTCTCAGGCCAACAATGTCACCACAGGTCGTATATACCAATCTGTAATTGATAAGGAACGCCGTGGCGACTTTCTTGGGAAAACCGTTCAGGTAATTCCACATATCACAGACGAAATAAAGCGTCGTATCAAATTATTAGGTAACCGGGATAAATATGATGTTGTAATTACAGAAATAGGAGGTACCGTAGGAGATATTGAATCCCTGCCTTATATCGAAGCAGTGCGGCAGCTAAAATGGGAGCTTGGCCGGAAGAGTATGGTTATTCATCTCACATTGGTGCCATATCTTGCGGCAAGCCGCGAACTGAAAACAAAACCAACACAACACTCGGTGAAAATGCTCCTGGAAGCTGGCGTTCAACCAGATGTAGTTGTACTGCGTTCAGAGTATACCCTGCCCGATGATGTGCGGCAAAAAGTGGCATTATTTTGTAACGTAGATATAGATGCTGTAATTGAGTCGATCGATGTAAAAACCATTTATGAAGTCCCGCTCAAGATGCAGGACGAGGGCCTTGATCGAATTGCACTGCAAAAACTGGAACTCGATCCTTTGGAAGAGCCTGAGATGAAACCCTGGAAAGAATTTTTACACCGCCTTCATAATCCCGGTAGTGAAATAAAGATAGCCCTTGTAGGTAAATATGTCGAGCTTCCCGATGCCTATAAATCCATAGCAGAATCTTTTGTGCATGCAGGAGCAGTAAATAATGTAAAAGTCAATATTTGTTGGGTGCACTCAGAAGAAATTGAAGAAAAAAACCTCAAAGAAAAGTTTAGAGACTGTGCTGGTATACTTATTGCACCGGGATTTGGCCATCGAGGCATTGATGGCAAGTTGCTCGCTGCGGGTTATGCAAGGGAAAATAACATTCCTTTCTTAGGCGTATGTTTGGGAATGCAGTGTGCAGTGATCGAATTTGCAAGGAATGTACTAAAATTTAAAGGAGCACATTCTACCGAAATGGATCGAAAAACCCAATACCCGGTTATTGCACTTATGGAAGATCAGAAAAATATACTCGATATGGGCGGAACAATGCGTTTGGGGGCCTATCCATGCCAGATAAAAGAAGGATCTCTGGCTGCAAAAGCCTATAATACAACGCATACCTGGGAGCGCCACAGACATAGATATGAATTTAATAATAAGTATCTTGAGGACTTCAAAAAAGCCGGAATGATGGCCACAGGGATCAATGAAGATACAGATTTAGTTGAAATAGTAGAAATCCCCGAACATCAATGGTATGTTGGGGTACAATTTCATCCGGAATATAAAAGTACTGTTGTAAACCCACATCCCATATTTGTAGGTTTTGTAAAAGCAGCTGTAAATCAAATAGTAAAAAATAAATCATAAAGTAAGAGATGGACAGAAATTCGATTATTGGAATATTACTGATTGGGGCGGTCTTGATTGCATGGAGCTATTTTGCCAGCCCAAGCGAAGAAGAAATTGAAGCTGCACGCAGGCAGCGCGATTCTCTGGCACAAGTGGAGCAGCAAAACCAAATGCTCGATAAAGAAAAAGACATTAAACGAGGTGTGGAGAAAAAGGCAGAACCAACAATCGCTCCGGAAAAGGATGTCATTTCATCCGAAGATACGGCAAGTGGTAAGTTGATGAAAAAGTATGGCGCGTTTGCCGTATCTGCCCAAGGTGAGAATGAATCTTACACACTTGAAAATGAAAAAATTGAAGTCAAAATTCATGCACTCGGCGGCAGACCCTATTATGTTAAATTAAAGGAATACCAAACATATGATTCGCTGCCACTCAAATTGTTTGACGGCGATTCTACAAAGTTTGGTTTTAATTGGGTGACAAATGATGCGCAGGTACCCATTCAAACTCAGCAGCTATACTTTGAAGCACTCGAACAAACAAAAACCGACAGTGGCCAGCAGTTGGTTATGAGACTAAAAGCCGGTGAAGATCGCTATGTGGACTATAAATATACTTTGCACAAAGATGACTACATGGTGGAGTTCGATGTGAACTTGCATAACCTGGGTGATGTAATTAAAAATGATTATCTGTCCTTTAACTGGGCAATTTATATGCCTAGTGTTGAGAAAGGTTATGAGTGGGAAGAACGCAATTCATCTGTCTATTACCGGTTTAAAGGCGGTGAGGTAGATTACCTCTCTGAAACCAGCGATGATGAGGAGAAACTTAATGAACAAATCGAATGGATAGCCTTTAAACAGCAATTTTTTAGCTCCATATTAATTCCTGAAAGACCCTTTACAGATTTGCTTATTAAGAGCGAAATGACGGCCAGTCAGCAGTTTGTGAAATATGTGTCATCCGAAGTCTACATGCCCTATATGGCCCAGCGTGAAAGCGACTACAGCTTTGATTTTTACTTTGGTCCAAACAAATACGAAAGACTTAAATCTTATGATAAAGAATTTGAGGAACTAATACCACTCGGTTGGGGTATTTTTGGTTGGGTCAATAAACTGATTGTTATTAACCTTTTCGAATGGTTAGGGAAATATATCTCAAACTACGGTATCATTATTCTGATTCTTACATTAATAATTAAGGCTGGTTTGTTCCCTTTAACTTACCGTTCATACCGTTCAACCGCCAAAATGCGTGTATTGAAGCCTGAAATTGAAGAAATTACTAAAAAATACCCCAAGAAAGAAGACGCCATGAAGAAGCAACAAGCCACCATGAGCCTTTACAAAAAGGCAGGTGCAAGTCCAATGGGCGGTTGTTTGCCAATGCTTCTGCAGTTACCTTTCTTGATTGCTTTATTCAGGTTCTTCCCGGCATCTATCGAATTGCGTCAGCAAAGTTTCTTATGGGCCGATGACCTTAGTTCATACGATTCTGTCTTACAATTGCCTTTTGAAATACCATGGTACGGCGATCACGTGAGTTTGTTCGTATTGTTGATGACTATAGTAAACTTTATTTACATCAACATGAATAACAAAAATAACCCACAAAGCACAGGTATGCCCGGTATGAAAACAATGATGTATATCATGCCATTTTTCATGCTGTTTTTCTTTAATAGTTATGCATCAGCATTAAGTTATTACTACTTTGTTTCGTTGTTGATTACTCTTACGCAGACCTGGATTTTCCGTCAAATGATAGATGATAAAGCTATTCGGGCACAGATAAATATAAATAAAAAGAAACCTGTCAAAAAATCTAAATTTCAGCAACGTATGGAACAGATGTCTAAACAGCAACAGCAAAAACGACGATAGCATCCTCCGGCGAATTTAAAAGTTCGCCGGTATTTTATGTACTTTTTAGGGTATAAGTTCGTTTACAATATTGATTTGGAAAAATACCATTAATGTATAGGTTTTTATTAATATTTACGTATATCACTATATCATTGGGCCTTTCTGCTCAAGTTGTTAGTAATGCAGATACCATTTTACCAGTAAAATATGAGCGTCAGGTGGGATCTGACAGTATATATGTAGTATTTGGCCCCGGCCCAACAGGTTTTAGCGATACGCTTGAAATGACTGCCCATTTTCCCTATGCTGGCACAGGAACCATACAATGGTATAAAATACGGAGAAATACCGATGGAACTGCAATTGAACGCGAGCTTGTAGTGCAAGCGGCAGACACCAACCAGTTAACTTTGAGAACTATTGAACAGGCCGGATTTCCCGGTTATCAGGTTCATTTCTCCAATGGTACATTAGATACCACCCTCACAAGGTGGGCCTATTTCGATAATTTAATAGTAGAACCATATTACCAGGAATCATGCAATGAATTGTTTATTCAAGGTATAGACGGGGGCATATCTTTCCTTTACTTCCATCCCGATACATTGGATCTTAACTATGCTGTAGCAAATGGCCTTCAGTGGGAATGGCAGGATTTTTATCTCGATGAACAAACACAGCAATGGACATTACTCGACTCGCTGCAGTTTGGAACAATAAACCCCAACCCATACTTTTCAACACCGCCCATTGAATATGAAACATACCTATTTAAGGTGACAGTTACAGACAGCTTAGGCCATACCAAAGAAGATTCTGTTGTTTACGAAGCCATTGCTGTTGATGCAGATTTTGAAGCTTCGCGAAATGTAGATGATTTCAGTCCTGATACGCTTTTATTTGAGGCCCCTGTCAAATTAGGATTTGTTAACAAATCCGTCAATGCAGAATTGCATGAATGGACCTTTTATAACGATACCAATAGAGTGAACAATGGCGCCGATGCTATACTCAGAACCTCTAATTATTATGAACCTCTTGATTCAATACTTTATAAATACCCAGGCTATTATGATGTTAAATTAAAAGCCGAAGGCCGGGTTTTTATTCAGGATAACGAGGAGAATACATGTGTCGACTCTATCCGTAAAAGACTTTATGTTACCATATATAATTCATTTATAGGGGAATTGCCTAATGTAATTACTCCAAATAATGATGGCAAGAATGATGTTTTCTATTTTAAAAATATCGAGAACTGGGATTATGAACAATTAGATGTGCCTACAAATATGACATCCACATCAATCCAGAACTTTGAAATTTTTATTTACAATCGCTACGGTCTGAGAGTTTACCATTATAATGGGTCAGAGTGGAGTGAGCAAGATGCATGGGATGGAAAATATAATGGCGATTATGTTGGTTCAGGAGTTTATTACTACGTAATTAAAGCCCGGGGTTACGATGGCAGAACATTCGAAAAGAAAGGCTTCTTTCATGTATTCAGCTCCAAAACAGGGGGCAATTAAAAAAATATTTTTTATACATATAAAAAGAGGATGCCGTCTGACATCCTCTTTTATTATTTAAAATAGTTGTGTTTATTCATTTTCTGCCTGGGCAGCTTCGTATTCTTTTAGTAGTTTTTCCTGAATGTCTCCAGGTACTGCCATATACTCTTCGAACTTCATAGTATACATAGCCTGACCAGAGGTTAGTGAACTTAACGAGGTAGAATATTTGTTCATTTCAGCCAAGGGTACTTTAGCTGTAATCTTTTCATATCCACCTTCACTGTTCATACCTTCAATCATTGCACGGCGTCCCTGTAAATCACTCATTACATCACCCATAAATTCAGATGGTACCATAACCTCTACCTTGTATATAGGTTCAAGAATTTTTGGAGCAGCTTGTTTAAATGCAGTACGGAATGCTTGCATGCCGGCAATTTTGAAAGAAATTTCGTTTGAATCAACCGGGTGCATTTTTCCATCGTACACAATTACTCTGATGTCACGTGCATATGAGCCCGTAAGCGGTCCTTCTTCCATTTTTTCCATGATACCTTTCAGAATAGCTGGAAGGAATTTGGCATCGATAGATCCACCTACAATACTGTTGACAAATACGAGTTTTCCGCCCCATGGTAATTCATGCTCATCTGTACCACGGTTTGTAACTGATATATCCTTACCGTTGACTTTATAGCTTTTCGGATCTCCCATGCCTTCTTTAAACGGTTCTATGATAATGTAAACCTCACCGAATTGTCCGGCACCTCCAGATTGTTTTTTGTGGCGATAATCTGCCTGGGCATATTTAGTTATGGTTTCGCGGTATGGTATTTTGGGCGTGATAAAATCAACCTCAAGTTTATCAATATTCTCAATTTGTTTCTTAAGTGTGTTCAGGTGGAATTCACCTTGTCCGTGTATAATTACCTGTTTCAGCTCTTTAGAATGCTCAATTACGTAGGTTGGATCTTCTCCTGCCATGCGGTTCAGAATTTCACCCATTTTCTCCTCTTCACCTTTGTTTTTAGGTTCAATGGCTGTGCGGTATTTAGGTTTTGGAAACTGAATTGATGGGAACATCCAGTCAGATCCTTTGGTATTGAGCGTATCGTTGGTTTTGGTGTCTTTAAGTTTTACAGTGGCTCCAATATCTCCCGCTACCATGGAGTCAACTTTTGTTCGGTTGTTTCCTGCTACACAGTATAGCTGTGATAAACGTTCTTTATTTTCACTACGTGTATTGATCAGGTCCATACCCTCTTCAATTTTCCCACTCATTACTTTAAAGTAGGCAACTTCGCCAAGGTGCTCCTCAACAGATGTTTTGAATATAAATATGGAAGCAGGCCCATTCGGGTCAATAGGTATTTCGTTGCCTTCCGAGTCTTTTGGAGTTGGCATTTCTGATGTTTGAGGAGCAACATTATTCATGAATTCCATCAGGCGGCGTACGCCCATATCTTTCTTGGCTGAAACACAGAAAATAGGGAAGAGGTCTTTATTAATAAGTCCCTTTTTAATTCCAGAGCGCATTTGATCTTCATTGAGTGTGCCTTCCTCAAAGAAAAGCTCCATGAGTTCTTCATCGTTTTCTGCAGCCGATTCAACCAATGTGTTGTGCAGCTCTTCTGCTTTTTCTTTTTCGCTGTCAGGTATATCCTCAATAGTGGGTTCTCCTCCCTCAGGTCCCCATTTATACATTTTCATTTTAAGGACATCAATTACAGCATTAAATTCAATGCCAGGATTAATTGGATACTGAACTTGTACAGCTTTATTTCCGAATTTGTTTTTTAGGTCCTCAACAGTTTTATCATAGTTAGCTTTTTCGTGGTCGAGCTGGTTTACTGCAAATACAATTGGTGTTTTAAACCTGTCAGTATAACGTCTCATTATTTCAGTTCCAACTTCTACACCCTGATGTCCACTAATAAGAAATAGTGCAGTGTCACTTACAGCTAAGGAAGAAACAACACCACCTATAAAATCGTCAAGCCCCGGGGTGTCTATCAGGTTTAGCTTTTTGTTTTGGTATTCAGTGTATAAAACCGTAGAAAAAATACTACGAGCTTGTTGGTGCTCAATATCGTGATAATCTGATACAGTATTTTTACTGTCGATATCACCTTTTCTCTTCACTACGCCACCCTCGAAAAGCATGGCCTCCGCGAGGGTGGTTTTCCCTGAGCCGGCACTACCGATTAGGGCAATGTTCTTGAGCTCATCTGGTTGATATACTTTCATAATATGCTTGTTTATAGGTTTGTTAGGATTGAGGAGGTCAAAATTAATAATAATTTAATAATCACCAACTTTATGGATATTGTTTTTGCGGAAAAATACCATTCATAAACCTGGAAAAAAACACATAATTTTTTGTGTTCAATGAAATAGTTCATATATTTGCAGCCCTAAAACGAAAAATAAACAGGAAATTATGATTATTATTCCGGTAAAAGAAGGGGAGAATATTGATCGCGCTTTGAAAAAGTTTAAGCGTAAATTTGAAAAAACTGGTGTAGTAAAAGAACTACGTCAGCGTCAGCAATACGATAAACCATCAGCTAAAAGGCGTGAGCAAAAAATTAAAGCTATTTACAAACAAAAAATGCAAAACGACGAACAAAACGGGTAATTTTTACGTTAAATTTTTATACATTTGACGTAAACCTTCCACCTTTATGCCAAAAGCATTTTTTGAACATTTGGTGTTTGAAAAACACCTTTCCAAACATACAATAGCTGCCTATAAAACTGATTTAATTCAGTTTGAACAGTTCTGTAAAGATCAAAAAATTAATAATCTATTGTCGGTTACCTCCAAAGATATCCGCCGGTGGATTATTTTTTTATTAACCCAAAATTTAAATTCGGTTACTGTTCATCGAAAGCTCTCAAGTCTGAAATCATATTACAACTTTATCCAGCGCGAAGGTCTTATTAAAGATAACCCCGCTGCCGAAGCTATACTGCCCAAAAAACAAAAAAAACTGCCACAGTTTATTAAAGAAAATGAAGTGGATGCTTTATTTGATGATACCTTTTTTAGCAATGATTTTGAAGGACTGAGAGACCAAAATATTTTACATCTTTTTTATCTTACTGGTATGCGGCGTCAGGAGTTAATTGATTTGAACATTCATGATGTTGATTTCAGCCGGGGCGTAATAACTGTTACAGGTAAACGTAATAAAATGCGGTCTGTTCCACTTCCTGTTTGGTTGCTTGATCAACTAAAAGAGTATATCAACTTTCGTAAAAAGCATTTTTCTGATGGACCAGATAATTTGTTTATTACGCTAAAAAATAAACAGTTATATGCAAAATTAGTATACCGAATAGTCAATTACTATGTAAGCCGCATTGCAACGCTCCAAAAAAGAAGCCCACATGTATTACGGCATACCTTTGCCACACAAATGCTTAATTCCGGCGCAGACTTGAATGCCATAAAAGAATTGCTTGGACATGCAAATCTGGCAGCCACTGAAATATATACACACAATAGTTTTCAAAAGCTGAAAAATACTTATAATCAAGCCCATCCACGGGCATAACATATTTAAAAAGGAGGTTATTATGGACGTAAAAATTCATTCAATCAAATTCGATGCAGATCAAAAATTGATTCAATTTATTGAATCTAAGATCGCAAAGCTTGAGCAATTATTTGATAATATTATAGAAATTGAAGTATTCCTTCGTCTAAGTAAAAACCAGAATACAGAAAATAAACTGGTTGAAATGAAAATTAGCATTCCCGGGAATGAATTATTTGCCAAGAAACAATGTAAATCGTTTGAAGAAGCAACAGACCAGTCTGTAGAAGCTTTAAGGCGACAAATAAAAAAGCATAAAGAAAAAGTTCGTGGAATTTAGAAAAAAGTTCATTATTTATTTGGACGCTAAAAAGTAAGGTTATACATTTGCAACCCTGAAAACAAGAAGGTAGGTTCTTTAAAAAATGCCGATGTAGCTCAGTTGGT
Source organism: Salinivirga sp. (assembly GCF_055145285.1). NCBI lineage: Bacteria > Pseudomonadati > Bacteroidota > Bacteroidia > Bacteroidales > Salinivirgaceae > Salinivirga > Salinivirga sp. The sequence continues at coordinate 36,446 of NZ_JBSRDC010000062.1, forward strand.
CAGAGCAGCTGATTTGTAATCAGCAGGCCGTGGGTTCGAATCCCTCCATCGGCTCAGGTTGCAAATGTATTTTTTATCGGGGAGATACCAAAGCGGTCAACTGGGGCAGACTGTAAATCTGCTGGCGTACGCCTTCGGAGGTTCGAATCCTTCTCTCCCCACTAAAAGCGGGAGTAGCTCAGTTGATAGAGCATCAGCCTTCCAAGCTGAGGGCCGCGGGTTTGAATCCCGTCTCCCGCTCTGGTTTTCGCCGATGTAGCTCAGGGGTAGAGCGCTTCCTTGGTAAGGAAGAGGTCACGGGTTCAATTCCCGTCATTGGCTCGAATTTTTATGTTTGAGAGAATTAAACATCATTGAAAGTTAAATAACATAATTTGAGAAGTTATGGCTAAAAAAGAACAATTTGATCGGTCAAAACCGCACGTTAATATCGGTACTATTGGTCACGTAGACCATGGAAAAACTACTTTAACTGCCGCTATTACTAAAGTATTGGCAAAAAAAGGTTTCGGTGTAGAGCGCGATTTCGATTCTATCGATAATGCTCCCGAAGAAAAAGAACGTGGAATTACAATTAACTCTGCTCACGTAGAGTACTCAACTGCAAATCGACACTATGCGCACGTAGACTGTCCAGGTCACGCTGACTATGTGAAAAACATGGTAACTGGTGCTGCACAGATGGACGGTGCTATTCTTGTAGTTGCTGCAACAGATGGACCCATGCCCCAGACTCGCGAGCACATCCTGCTTGCTCGTCAGGTAAACGTCCCTAAAATCGTTGTATTCCTTAATAAAGTTGATATGGTAGAAGACGAAGAGCTTATCGAACTTGTTGAAATGGAAGTTCGAGAACTACTTGATTTCTACGAATTCGACGGCGATAATGCTCCTATAATCCAGGGCTCTGCTCTTGGTGGTTTGAACGGAGAAGAAAAATGGGAAGACAAAGTTATGGAGCTCATGGAAGCCGTTGATGAGTATATCCCACTTCCAAAGCGCGACGTTGATAAACCATTCCTGATGCCTGTTGAGGATGTATTCTCAATTACAGGACGTGGTACCGTGGCTACTGGTCGTATCGAAACTGGTGTTGTTCATACCGGTGACGATGTACAGATCATGGGTCTTGGTGCTGAAGGTAAAAAATCAGTTATTACTGGTGTGGAAATGTTCCGTAAAATTCTTGACGAAGGTCAAGCCGGTGATAATGTTGGTCTGCTACTGCGTGGTATCGACAAAAACCAAATTAAACGTGGTATGGTTATCGCTCACCCAAAAACAATTACACCTCACACGAAATTTAAAGCAGAGGTTTATGTGTTGAAAAAAGAAGAAGGTGGACGTCACACACCATTCCATAAAAATTACCGCCCGCAGTTTTACCTGCGTACACTTGACGTAACAGGTGCTGTTACCCTTCCAGAAGGAACAGAAATGGTAATGCCTGGTGATAATGTAACAATCACTGTAGAGCTTATTTATCCTGTTGCCCTTGACCAGGGATTGCGTTTCGCAATTCGTGAAGGTGGCCGTACAGTTGGAGCTGGACAGGTAACTGAAATTCTTGAGTAATAAATATATAAGTGCTTCCTTTCGGGGAAGCACTTTATACACGGGTGTAGCTCAGTTGGCAGAGCACTGGTCTCCAAAACCAGGTGTCGGGAGTTCGAGTCTCTCCTCCCGTGCAAATTTGTGAAGTATGAGAAAAATTCGTACATATTTTAAGAATGTCTATGAAGAGCTGGTTCACAAAGTGAGCTGGCCGACACTGAAGGAACTTCAAAACAGTGCAGTAGTTGTAATGGTTGCTTCCTTAATTATAGCGCTCATCATTTATTTGATGGACACTTCATTCACCAATGTGATGAAGATTATTTACAGCATGTTTTACTAAGCGATTGGCGAAAATTAGGTTCTGATGGAAAAAAAGTGGTACGTAGTCCGTGCGGTAAGTGGTAAGGAAAAAAAGGTAAAAGAGCTGTTAGAAAGTGAGATGAGCTCCACATTGAAAGATTATGTCTTTCAGGTACTCATACCCACTGAAAAAGTTTACCAAATACGCAATGGTAAAAAAATATCTAAAGAGCGGTCTTATTTTCCTGGTTACGTGCTTATCGAGGCCATATTAGTTGGCGAAGTTCCCCATATTATTAAAAATATGACTAATGTAATTGGTTTTTTGGGAACTAAAGAAGGCCAACCTGTTCCACTTCGGCCCAATGAGATGAACCGGATTTTAGGCAAAGTTGATGAAATCTCTGAAAAAGAAGAAGAAATCAATGTGCCGTATATCGTTGGTGAAACTGTGAAGGTTATTGATGGTCCTTTCAACGGTTTTTCAGGAGTTATTGAACATATCAATGAGGAGAAGAAAAAGTTGAAAGTTATTGTCAAAATTTTCGGGCGAAGAACCCCTTTAGAACTGGGATTTTTGCAAGTCGAAAAAGAGTAAAATTTTGAATTAATTTGAATTATGGCAAAAGAAGTTGCAGGAATTATTAAGTTGCAAATTAAAGGTGGGGCGGCAAATCCTTCACCACCCGTGGGCCCTGCTCTTGGTGCTAAAGGCGTAAACATTATGGAGTTCTGTAAGCAGTTTAATGCCAGGACCCAGAATAAAGCCGGGAAAGTTTTGCCTGTAATTATTACTGTTTACGGTGATAAATCGTTTGACTTTATTGTTAAACAACCACCCGTTGCAGTGATGCTAAAAGAAGCTGCAAAACTAAAAAGCGGTTCGGCAGAGCCAAACCGTCTGAAAGTAGCTTCTATAACCTGGAATCAGGTTAAGGCAATTGCAGAAGAAAAAATGTCCGACTTGAATTGTTTTACTGTTGAGTCTGCAATGAAGATGGTTGCAGGTACAGCCAGAAGCATGGGTATTACAACTAAAGGTGATGCCCCATTTTAAAACCAAACAAAGATCTTATTAGCAATGGCTAAACTGACAAAAAAACAAAAGATAGCACAGGAGAAGATCGAAGCTGGTAAATCTTACCCTATCTCAGAAGCAGCAAATTTAGTGAAGGAAATATCCAATACTAAGTTTGATTCATCTGTGGATATGGATATCCGCTTAGGTGTAGACCCAAGGAAAGCCAATCAGATGGTTCGTGGCGTTGTTACGCTGCCACATGGAACCGGAAAAGAAGTACGTGTGTTGGCCCTTTGTACACCTGATAAGGAACAAGAAGCTAAAGATGCCGGTGCGGATTATGTCGGACTGGACGAATACATTGAAAAGATCAAAGGTGGATGGACAGATTTTGATGTTGTCATCACAATGCCCCCTGTTATGGGTAAAGTTGGGCCGCTTGGTCGTGTTTTAGGACCACGCGGTTTGATGCCTAACCCTAAAAGTGGTACGGTTACCATGGATTTGGGACCGGCTATTCAGGAAATTAAACAGGGTAAAATTGACTTTAAAGTTGACAAATATGGAATTATCCATACCTCAGTTGGTAAAGTATCATTCAGTCCCGAGCAAATTGCAGAAAATGCGACAGAATTCATGAATACAATCATGAAACTTCGTCCTTCTGCAGCCAAAGGCACCTACGTAAGAAGTGTATTTATCTCATCAACTATGAGTATGGGTATACCGGTAGATGCGAAGTCATTTGATGTTTAACACAATTAAAGAATCGAAGTAATGAAGCGTGAAGATAAGCTACAAATCATCGAATCGCTAACAGAAAAACTTAATGAGTACAGTCATTTTTATTTGACTGATACCAAAGGTTTAAACGCTGAACAAACATCGAACCTTCGCCGTGTATGCTTTAAAAATGATGTATTATTGGTTATTGCCAAAAATACACTGTTACGTAAGGCCATGGAGAAGGCTGATGTAGATTATAGCGAGGTTTATGATTTACTTAAAGGCAATACCTCAGTAATGTTTACTCAAGTAGGTAATGCCCCCGGAAAACTTATGAAAGAGTTCCGGAAAAAGCATAAAAAGCCCACCCTGAAAGGTGCATTTGTGGAAGAAGCTGTTTATGTAGGAGATGAACAAATTGAAGCATTAGCAAATATCAAGTCCAAAGAAGAATTGCTTGGAGATATTGTTGCTCTGTTGCAATCACCTGCTAAAAACGTTATTTCAGCATTGCAGTCAGGAGGCTCTAAAATTCATGGTGTTCTTGAAACACTATCAAAAAAGTAAAATTAAAAGATTAATCAACAATAATTAAAATTGTAGGAAAATGGCAGATTTGAAAAAACTTGCAGATGAGTTGGTAAACTTAACTGTAAAAGAGGTAAACGAATTGGCTGATATCCTGAAAGAAGAACATGGAATTGAGCCCGCAGCAGCAGCAGCCGTTGTGGCCGGTCCAGCAGGAGACGGTGGCGAAGAAGCTGAGGAACAAACTGAATTCGATGTTATACTTAAAGCAGCCGGTGGCGCTAAACTGCAAGTTGTAAAACTTGTGAAAGAATTAACAGGCCTTGGACTTAAAGAAGCCAAAGCTGTAGTTGATGGCGCACCAAAAGCAATTAAAGAAGGAGTATCAAAAGACGAAGCTGACGGTTTAAAAGACAAATTAGAAGAAGCTGGAGCGGAAGTTGAAATTAAATAATTTACTCCTAAATAACTGAATTTATGAGGTTTAGAGTCCTGAGAGAGGACTCTAGGCCTTTTTCGTGTTATTTTTATTCAGTTTAATTTATCTTAACTTTGAGTATGGCTTCAACACAAAATATCAACGGACGGATTTCGTTTGCCTCCATTAAAAATCAACTTGAATATCCCGATTTTCTCGAGATTCAGTTGAAATCATTCTATGAGTTCTTCCAATTGAACTCTACCCAGGCTCATAGAAAAAGTGAAGGCTTACGTAGGGTGTTTCAGGAAAATTTTCCAATAACAGATACCAGGAACAATTTTGTTCTTGAGTTTCTCGACTATCAGGTCGACCCACCTAGATACACCATTAATGAGTGTATAGAACGCGGGCTCACTCACAGTGTGCCCCTAAAGGCAAAACTTAAACTTTACTGTACCGATCCCGAACATGAGGATTTTGATACGGTTGTACAGGATGTATATCTTGGAACCGTTCCTTACATGAGTCCTAAGGGAACTTTCATCATTAACGGAGCAGAAAGAATTATAGTTAGCCAACTTCACCGGTCTCCAGGTGTGTTCTTCGGACAAAGTGTGCACGCTAACGGGACTAAGCTTTATTCGGCCCGTATTATACCGTTTAAAGGCTCATGGATCGAATTTGCTACAGACATCAATAATGTCATGTATGCCTATATCGACCGTAAGAAAAAATTGCCGGTCACTACGCTGTTAAGGAGTATTGGTTTTGAGAGTGATAAAGATATTCTCGAAATCTTTGATCTTGCCGACGAAATTAAAGTGACCAAGACTGGCCTTAAAAAGGCTGTTGGACGCAAACTTGCTGCCCGTGTTCTTAAAAGCTGGATCGAGGATTTCGTGGACGAGGATACAGGAGAAGTGGTTTCTATTGAAAGAAATGAGGTTATCATCGATCGTGAAACCATACTCGAAAACGAACATATTGAAGAAATAATAGACTCAGGAGCCAAAACAATTCTTCTGCATAAAGAAGATACCAATTTGAGCGACTATGCTATTATCTACAATACACTCCAAAAAGACCCCTGTAACTCCGAAAAAGAGGCAGTAATGCACATCTATCGTCAATTGCGTAACTCCGAACCACCAGACGAAGCTACTGCAAGAGACGTGATTGATAAGCTTTTCTTCTCCGATAAACGTTATGACCTCGGAGACGTGGGACGTTACAGACTAAATAAAAAGTTAGGTGCTGATATTGACATGGATACACGCATACTGACTGAAGAAGATATTATTCTTATCATTAAATATTTGATCGAACTTATCAACTCTAAAGCAGATGTTGATGATATTGATCACCTGAGTAACCGACGTGTACGTACAGTTGGTGAACAACTCTACAACCAATTCGGTGTAGGTTTGGCACGTATGGCACGTACCATCAGAGAAAGAATGAACGTAAGAGACAATGAGGTGTTTACGCCCGTTGACTTGATTAACTCAAAAACACTCTCTTCCGTAATTAATTCTTTCTTCGGTACCAATGCTTTGTCTCAGTTTATGGATCAAACAAACCCATTGGCCGAGATGACGCACAAAAGAAGAATGTCTGCACTTGGACCAGGCGGTCTTTCACGTGAAAGAGCCGGTTTTGAAGTACGAGATGTGCACTATACACACTATGGACGATTGTGCCCCATTGAGACACCAGAAGGTCCGAATATTGGTCTTATATCTTCTATGACTGTCTATGCCAAAGTAAATGAACTTGGTTTTATTGAGACACCCTACCGCAAAGTACAAAGCGGACGAGTCGATATGTCCGATAAAGGGGTTGTTTATTTAAGTGCAGAAGAGGAAGAAGAACAAATTATAGCTCAGGCTAATGCCCCACTTGATGAACAAGGTAAATTTGTGAATGATCGTGTTAAATCACGTTTGGAAGCCGATTACCCTATAACCTCACCTGATGAGGTGCACCTCATGGATGTGGCACCAAACCAAATTGCTTCGATTGCAGCATCTCTTATTCCATTTTTGGAACATGATGATGCAAACCGGGCACTTATGGGATCTAATATGATGCGTCAGGCTGTTCCATTGCTTAAGGCGGAATCACCTATTGTAGGAACCGGCATTGAGCGTAAAACTGCTCTGGACTCTCGTAATGTACTCGTGGCAGAAGCAGATGGTATTGTAGACTACGTTGATGCAGAAGAGATAGTGATACGGTATAATCGCACTGAAGATGAGAGATTTGTAACTTTTGGTGACGATATAGTAAGATACAGACTTGACAAATTTCATAAAACTAATCAGAGCTCATCGCTGAATTTAAGACCTATTGTTCATAAAGGGCAAAAACTTCAAAAAGGTGACGTACTTACAGAAGGTTATGGCACAAAAGAGGGCGACCTTGCACTTGGCCGTAACCTTAAAGTTGCGTTCATGCCCTGGAAAGGATATAACTTTGAGGATGCCATTGTAGTTAGCGATCGTGTTGTTCGTGAAGATGTGTTTACTTCCATTCATATTGTTGAGCATAATCTGGAAGTACGAGACACTAAACGCGGAATGGAAGAGCTTACAGCTGATATTCCAAACGTCAGCGAAGAAGCCACAAAGGACCTTGATGAGAATGGTCTGATTAGAATAGGAGCACATATTAAGCCTGGGGATATACTTATTGGTAAAATTACACCTAAGGGTGAGTCAGATCCTTCGCCCGAAGAAAAATTGCTCCGCGCTATTTTTGGGGATAAAGCAGGTGATGTGAAAGATGCATCGCTAAAAGCCGGACCCTCTGATTATGGAGTGGTAATAAATAAAAAACTATTCTCCCGTACTGTTAAAGACCGCAAGGTAAAATCAGCAGAGAAAGTTCTTATCGAGAAACTTGACAAAGAAATGGAAGGCAGAGTTGCTGAGCTTAGAAATAGGCTGATCGACAAGCTTTTCATCATGGTCAATGGCAAAACATCGCAAGGTGTCAAAGATTATTTCAACACCGAGGTAGTTGCCAAAGGAACCAAGTTTACGCAAAAATTGTTGAATGATATCGATTACTTGCAGGTTAATTCTTCAAAATGGACTACCGATAAGAAAAAGAATGAGCTCATCGAATCGCTTATTCACAATTACACTGTGAAATATATGGAGATCGATGGTGAATTTAAACGTAAAAAATTCAACATAACCATCGGTGATGAATTGCCTAATGGTATTATTCAATTAGCCAAAGTATATGTAGCTCAAAAGCGCAAGGTTAAAGTCGGTGATAAAATGGCCGGCCGTCACGGTAATAAAGGTATTGTAGCAAAAGTTGTACGCAAAGAAGACATGCCTTTCCTCGAAGACGGTTCACCAGTAGACATTGTATTGAATCCGCTGGGTGTGCCTTCACGTATGAACCTTGGACAGATTTATGAAACTGTTCTGGGTTGGGCTGGACAAAAACTTGGTGTGAAATTTTCTACACCAATTTTCGATGGCGCCTCGCTAGATGAAATTAATGAGTATACCGATAAGGCAGAAGTACCCCGTTATGGTAAAACTCAACTTATTGATGGCGAAACCGGACAGCCATTTCACCAGTTAGCTACAGTGGGAGTTATTTATATGCTGAAACTTGGCCACATGGTTGACGATAAAATGCACGCGCGTTCCATTGGACCTTATTCACTTATTACGCAGCAGCCATTGGGTGGTAAAGCTCAGTTTGGTGGTCAGCGTTTTGGTGAGATGGAAGTTTGGGCCCTCGAAGCATTTGGAGCATCTAATATATTGCAGGAAATCCTGACTATCAAGTCAGATGATGTACAAGGTCGCGCCAAGGCATATGAATATATTGTAAAAGGTGATTCATTGCCCGAGCCCGGAGTACCAGAGTCATTCAATGTATTGTTGCATGAGCTAAGAGGACTTGGTTTGAGTATAAGCCTCGAGTAATTTCCGGTGCCTAAGGCACTTTATATCAATAAAAACTAATACGTCAATTATGGCATTCAGAAGGGATAATAAAGTTAAGAGTGACTTCACGAAAGTAGTCGTTAGTTTGTCTTCACCGGAAGAAATTCTGGAAAGATCGTATGGTGAAGTTCAAAAGCCGGAAACCATAAATTATCGCACATACAAACCCGAAAGAGACGGTTTGTTTTGTGAACGCATTTTTGGTCCGGTAAAAGATTACGAATGTCACTGCGGTAAATATAAACGTATCCGTTACAAAGGCATTGTTTGTGATCGATGTGGGGTAGAAGTTACAGAGAAAAAAGTACGTAGAGAACGCATGGGGCACATTAATCTTGTTGTGCCCGTTGCGCATATCTGGTACTTTAGATCATTGCCAAATAAAATCGGATACCTGCTTGGTTTGCCAACCAAGAAACTAGACTCCATTATTTATTACGAACGTTATGTGGTAATTAACCCAGGAGTTAAAAAAGAAGACGGTATTGAATATCTCGATTTCCTTACCGAAGAAGAATATCTTGATATTCTTGATTCGTTGCCAAAGGAAAATCAGTATCTTGAAGATACTGATCCTGACAAGTTCATTGCTAAAATGGGTGCAGATGGATTAAATGAATTACTCTCGCAACTTGATTTAGATGAACTTTCATTTTCATTGCGCGATAAAGCAAGTAAAGAAACTTCTCAACAACGTAAAAACGAGGCACTTAAGCGTTTGCAGGTTGTGGAGGCTTTTAGAGCTGCAAAAGGTAAAAACCGTCCGGAATGGATGATTCTGAAAGTCGTTCCGGTCATACCTCCTGAGTTGAGGCCATTGGTACCACTTGATGGAGGTCGCTTTGCTACATCGGACCTTAATGACCTTTATCGTCGGGTGATTATTCGTAATAACCGCCTGAAAAGGTTAATAGAGATAAAGGCACCAGAGGTAATTTTGCGTAATGAGAAACGCATGCTGCAAGAATCTGTCGATTCATTAATTGACAATTCAAGAAAATCTAATGCCGTAAAAACAGATGCCAATCGTCCGTTAAAGTCACTCAGCGACAGCTTAAAGGGAAAACAAGGACGTTTCCGTCAAAACTTACTCGGTAAACGTGTCGATTATTCTGCACGTTCAGTAATTGTGGTAGGACCCGAGCTGAAAATGCATGAATGCGGTCTTCCAAAAGATATGGCTGCAGAGTTGTACAAACCTTTTGTAATTCGTAAACTTATAGAGCGCGGTATTGTAAAAACGGTTAAATCTGCTAAAAAGATTGTCGACCGCAGAGACCCTGTGGTTTGGGATATTCTTGAAAATGTATTGAGAGGTCATCCGGTTATGCTTAACCGTGCCCCTACACTTCACCGTCTTGGTATTCAGGCATTCCAGCCCAAGCTAATTGAGGGTAAAGCTATTCAGTTGCACCCGCTTGCATGTACTGCATTTAACGCCGACTTTGACGGTGACCAAATGGCTGTTCACTTGCCGTTGGGCAATGAAGCCGTTTTAGAAGCCCAAATGCTTATGCTGGGGTCGCATAATATCTTAAACCCGGCCAATGGTGCACCTATTACGGTTCCTTCTCAGGATATGGTTTTGGGACTATATTACATTACCAAGGAGAGAGAAGGAGTAAAAGGCGAAGGACTTACATTCTATTCCCCGGAAGAAGTGAAGATTGCCTACAACGAGGAAAAAGTAGCCCTTCATGCCGGAATCAAAGTCCGTATCACCTTAAAACAAAAGGATGGGAGTTTTAAGGATGAAATCATTAAAACCACTGTAGGTAGGGTGCTGTTTAATGAAGTTGTACCTGCTGATGCAGGATATATTAATGAACTTCTGACTAAAAAAGCCCTGAGAGATATTATTGGACAAATCTATAAACTGAGTGGAACAAGTGTTACTGCCCAATTCCTCGACGATATAAAAGATATGGGTTATAGAATGTCGTTCAAGGGAGGTTTGTCCTTTAACCTTGATGATGTAATTATACCAGAAGCAAAGGCAAAACTTGTAAAAGAAGGATATGCTCAGGCTGATGAAGTTGCCAATAACTACAACATGGGATTCATCACAAATAATGAGCGCTATAATCAGGTGATTGATATCTGGACACATACCAATGCCAGCTTAACTCAAATACTGATGAAACAATTGAGTACAGATAATCAGGGTTTCAACTCTGTGTTTATGATGCTCGACTCCGGTGCTCGTGGATCGAAAGAGCAGATTCGTCAGCTTTCAGGTATGCGTGGTCTTATGGCTAAGCCGCAGAAGAGTGGTGCTACAGGTGCAGAGATTATTGAGAACCCTATCCTATCGAATTTTAAAGAGGGATTGTCTGTTCTTGAATACTTTATCTCTACTCACGGTGCACGTAAAGGTTTGGCCGATACAGCCCTGAAAACAGCCGATGCGGGTTACCTTACTCGTCGTTTGGTAGATGTGGCTCAGGATGTTGTAGTTAGAGAAGACGATTGTGGTACTTTACGTGGTCTTATGGCTACTGCTATTAAAAAGAATCAGGAAGTAGTAGAAACACTATATGAGCGTATTCTTGGCCGTACTGCATTGAACGATGTATATCACCCATTAACAGGAGATCTGATGGTGGGTGCAGGTGATATTATTACTGAAGAAATCGCCGCAAATATTGAAGAATCTCCACTTGAACAGGTTGAAATACGTTCTGTACTTACATGTGAAGCCAAACATGGTGTTTGTGGAAAATGTTACGGAAGAAATCTTGCAACTGGTAGAGATGTGCAAATTGGTGAATCGGTAGGTGTAATTGCGGCACAATCAATTGGTGAGCCGGGAACACAGCTTACACTGCGTACATTCCACGTTGGTGGTACTGCGTCCAATATTGCAGCTGAGTCCAGTATTGTGGCCGGATATAACGGTATAGCTAATATAGATGAACTTCGTACAGTCAAATATAAAGACGATTCAGGTAATGTAAACCACATTGTGATCGGCCGTTTGGGCGAACTTCGCATTATTGATGAAAATACAGAGTTGGCATTAAGTACTCACACCATACCTTATGGAGCTAAAATCTACATTAAGGATGGAGATAAAGTGAAAAAAGGTGACCTGGTCTGTGAATGGGACCCATATAATGCAGTTATTATTTCTGAGGCAGAAGGTAGTATATCATTTACAAATGTTATTGAAGGTATTACTTTCCGCGAAGAAATGGATGAACAGACCGGTTTCCGCGAAAAAGTAATTACTGAAACTAAAGATAAGACTAAAAACCCCATGATTAAGGTGCTTAATAAGGATGGGGAAGTCACTAAGATGTATAACCTGCCTGTTGGAGCACACATTGCAGTAGAGGAAGGCGAAAAAGTGAAGGTTGGTCAGGTAATTGTTAAAATTCCTCGTTCAGCCGGCAAATCTGGCGATATCACAGGTGGTTTGCCACGGGTAACCGAGCTTTTCGAAGCCAGAAACCCATCCAACCCATCTGTAGTGGCTGAGATTGATGGTGAAGTCAGCTTTGGTAAAATTAAACGTGGTAATCGTGAGGTTATCGTAGAATCTAAAGCCGGACAAACCAAAAAATATCTGGTTTCGCTCTCTAAGCAGATTCTTGTACAGGAGAACGATTATGTGCGTGCCGGTATTCCGCTTTCTGATGGTGCTATTACTCCTGCCGACATTCTGAGTGTTCAGGGACCAACTAAGGTTCAGGAATATATTGTGAATGAAGTACAGGAAGTGTACCGTATGCAGGGTGTGAAAATTAACGATAAGCACTTTGAGGTAATTGTTCGTCAGATGATGCGTAAAGTAATTATTGTTGATCCAGGCGATACTAAATTCCTCGAAAAACAAGAGGTCGACAAGATCGCTTTCATGGATGAAAATAACTGGATTTATGGACGTAAAGTTGTAGAAGAACCTGGCGATTCTGAAAACCTGAAAATGGGACAAATCGTTAGTCTGCGACAGCTGCGCGAAGAAAATTCAATACTTAAACGTAAAGATATGAAATTGGTAGAGGTGCGTGATGCAATTCCAGCTACATCAAGTCAGGTGTTGCAGGGTATCACAAAAGCTGCACTTCAAACCAAATCGTTTATTAGTGCTGCATCGTTCCAGGAAACGACTAAAGTATTAAATGAAGCCGCAATTAGAGCTAAAATAGATGGGCTCGAGGGTCTCAAAGAGAACGTAATTGTGGGTCATAAAATACCTGCCGGAACAGGCCAGCGAAAATTTGAAGACCTTTTGGTTGGTTCTAAAGAAGAGTTTGATAAACTCATAGAATCTAAAAGAGAAACCCAGAAGTCATAAACAATAATTTTATCAGATATTAATTAAGAGCGCGGCAATATGTTGCGCTCTTTTTTCTTTTATTCCTTCACTTTTTCTTACATTTATGTTTTATACCAAACTAAAACTTTAACTATTATGAACCAATCTAACGAAAAGAAACAAAATCAGGTCAATATTGAACTGAAAGAAGATATTGCAGAAGGTATTTATTCGAACTTAGCTGTAATTACGCATTCCCCGGCCGAATTTGTGATTGATTTTGTGCGGGTTATGCCAGGGTTGCCTAAAGCACCCGTAAAGTCAAGAATAATACTCACTCCAGAACATGCCAAAAGATTGATGAATGCCCTGAAAGATAATATTGATAAATTTGAGTCCGTTAATGGACCAATAAAGTCATCAGGAGGTGGTAAATCTGATATGCCAATGGGATTTGGCGGACCTACAGCACAAGCCTGATTGTTAATGATATAATAACAAGGGCAATAGATACAACATTTGAGCTTGTTATGCGTATAGTGTTTAATGTAACCCCAAAAAAATTATTAGTTATGAAAAATTTTTTATTAGTTCTATTCATTCCTTTGTTTTTGTTCTCCTTTACAGCATGTGAAGAGGATAATCAAACAAGCATTGGGACCCCGGCAGAAGAGGACTTGCAGCCAATAGAGGATAATACGAAAGCTGAACAAGGTGTTATGAATTCAGCCAACCTCATGAATCCATACGGTTTAGATGAAGACCTTTCAGGAAAAAAAGCAATGAGTAGTAATCCAGTTTACTCAATAGGTGCTGATTCGCTGGTTGTAACCATAGATTTTTCAGGAGTTGAAAACATGGGTGGCGAAATTGTAGTTACATACAATACAAATCCTTTGCATAATTTTAATCACATTACCGCTGAAGCTGAATTGAATGATTATACGCAAGGAACAGTTGTCTATAATGGAACACTGCTTTTTGATATGGTCGTTTCAGATGTTAATGTTATTACTATTACTGTCTCAACACCCGATGGTGCAGAACTCAATATTCAGGATGGAAACGCAGAGACTACCTGGATGGGAACCCGCACTTTGACATGGACAGAGGGTTTTGATACTCCAATAGATGAGATGGATGATATTTATGAGGTTGAAGGAAGTTCAGAAGGACGTACCTCTAATCAAACAAATTATACTTCTGAGATTTTAGTTCCGCTGGTATTTTCACCAGGTTGTGACTATGTAATGTATGGTGAGCAACAACTCAAAAATTATGTGGGTACAGACCGTGAGACAACCCTTACACTTACCTATAATATTGATGCCAGTGGTAACATTCTAACAGAACCCACATGTAATTCCTATTTTAATTTGAATTTCGTGTCGCAAAACCTTGAATTAAACCTGGTTTTAGATTTGAGCGACATGTAGTAATGAAATATTTTCGAAAGCCGCCTGAGTAATCCGGCGGCTTTTTTTATGATATGGAGTTTTTTTAATCAGGAATTTATTAATTTGCGCCATCAAAAGTTAAACTGATTGACTTATGTTGCAGAGAATTCAATCCATATTTTTAGCAATGGCCTTTATTGTTTCCATTGGCTTTTACATTTGGCCTATCGCCATTTTCCCTACAGAATCCAGCGATTTAATTTTTACCGCGAAGGGGTTTTTAAGTAGTTCGGGTAAAATAATTACTTTACTCTATCCTTTTTTAATATTGTCTGGGGTAATCTCTTTTCTTCTTCTTTATCAGTTATTTAGCTTTAAAAAGCGTATACGCCAGATTCAAACAGGTAAAGCTATTATAATATTGCTTCTACTATGGTACGGAGTTGGTCTGATACATGCCTATAGTTATTTTCAAAATTTTGAAATTTTGTTGGAGCTCAGACCACATGTTGTTTTATTTATACCTGTTGTCTTAATCATTCTTATTTTATTCGCAAACAAGTACATCCGGAAAGATGAAGATCTTGTTCGCTCTGTTGATCGCATAAGGTAAAACATTGCGCTGACCTAATAACACTTTTAATACCTTCTCGTTATAGCATTAGCTAATTAATTGTTTATGATAAGTAAAAAGCATTTTTTTACAGTATACATTATTCTTTTTATTGTCTTTTTGTTTTCTGCAAATCTTCACTTATCAGGGCAGAGCAGGAGTGATATCGAACTGGCAAGGGAATATCTTCGCAATAAAGAATATAGTAAAGCCGTAACATTATATGAGAAGTTATATGGACTTCAGCCATCTTCATCGGTTTTTTTGCGTTACTATATCCGGTCATTGATGGGTGTTGAGGATTACCGCAAAGCTGAAAGAGTGGCCAAAAGACATATTCGCAGAAATGCCCATGATTTAAATGCCCATGTTGAGCTGGGCCAGGTTTACCAACAACAAGGCGAAGATAAAAAGGCTACTGAGGTTTATAATGATATTATAGAAGCAGTTGGTGATAATATAAACCGTATGAGGGAGCTCGCCAATATTTTTATTAGTCGCCGACAGTTTGGCTGGGCTGAGGAAGTTTATCTTGAAGGAGCAAAGCGCAATAAACATTACCAATTTAACTATGAGTTGGCCAATGTTTATTATTACCAGCGCAACTATCCAAAAATGATTGATTCTTATTTGGAACTTTTAGCAGTGAATGATCAATATCTGAATACCGTCAAAAACCGACTCAACCATGCAGTGTACAGCGATACAGATGATACGCTTACAGATTTATTGAAAGAAAGGCTGCTACTGATGAGTCAAAGGTATGAGGGCCGTGATGTTTTTAATGAGTTACTTGTGTGGGCACACTTGCATGACGACGAATTTAACCGAGCTTTGATTCAGGCAAAAGCCCTTGACAGACGTAATATGGAAGATGGGCAAAGAATTGTTGATATCGCACAAAAGGCCCTTAGAAAGAATCAATATGATGTTGTTGCCCGTGCGGCTGAATATGTTATGAACAAAGGAAAAGGGGGTAACTATTATATTTTGGCCAGGCATCTTTATCTAAAATCACGTTTTAGCCAGATAGAAGAAGGCATAATATACGAAAGAAATGAAATGATTAGTCTGGCTAAAAAATACCGGCAAGCTATTAATGAAAGTAGACCGGGAGCTCGCCTATTGCCTTTTTATACAGACCTTACCCGGCTCTATGCTTTTTATATGCGCGAAATCGATTCAGCATTAAATATTGTCCAAAAAGCTTCGAAATTGCCGCAATTATCTGAAATGGATGAGAACCGAGTAAAGATTCTGGAAGCTGATGTGAAACTCGTTGACGGGCAAATTTTTGATGCAACGCTCATTTATGCAGGCGTTGAACGAAGGCTTAAAAATAACCCAATTGGCTATGAAGCTAAATTGAAAAAAGCACTTATGGCGTTTTATCAATGCGATTTTCAGTGGGCATTAGGCCAGGTTGATGTGCTCAAAGCCAGCACATCTAAACTTATTGCAAATGATGCGGCTGAATTGTCTTTGCAAATATTTGAAAACCAAACTGAAGATTCTGTGCAGGTAGCCCTGTGCCGCTATGCAAAGGCCAGGCTGGCAAAACACCAACACAAGGACTCTGTGGCTATACAAATTCTTGATTCCCTGATTTTAAAATATCCCAATCACCCGGTTTTAGATGATGCGCTTATGGTAAAAGCTAAACTAATGAGAAGCAATAAGAAATTTACCGAAGCAGCAGATTTGTTTCTAAAGGTTTTTGAGCAATTTCCGGATGAGCCTTTTGCTGCGGAGGCAGGATTTCATGCGGCATTGTTGTTCGAGGAGCAATTAGGTCAACCTGACAGGGCTTTTGATATATTTAAAAAGTTGCTCAAAAACTATCCGATGAGTATTTACCAACCAACGGTGAGAAAACACATAAGAAAATTAAGAGAAAAAATAGTCAATTAGACTAAATTGACGTGCGTTTGATGTTCGTTAAATTAAGTTCATCTTATGTTTAATGTAGCCCTGGAAAAGCAGAACAAACTTATGTGTGTTAGAAATTCGGTAACGTTTGCTCATAATATTGTTTGCTTTGGTTTGCCTGATTTTAAGAAATAGTTTCTTGTAATAGGTGTATGCCAGGAATACGCCCAATCGTGAATCTTTGTTGAGCCGTTTGATGCCCTCGTAGGCTTCCTCAAAATCTTTTGCTATATCCTTCTCAATTTTAATTTTATCGCTGTCAGAGAAAAATGCAGGATCAATTTGGGGGAAATACGATCGGCTTCTTTCTATGTAATCACTTCTGATATCGCGCAGGAAATTAATTTTCTGAAAAGCTTCGCCAAGCTTTTTAGCAGGCTGCTTTAATTTCTGGTATCGTTGTTCATTATTTTCAGTAAATACCCTTAAACACATCAGGCCTACAACTTCTGCAGAACCATAAACGTATTTTTTGAACGTGTGGCTATCATATTCTTCGTGTTTCAGGTCCATTTGCATACTGTCCAGAAAAGCATCAATAATTTCTTTATCGATACTGTATTTATGTACTACATGTTGGAAGCTATGGAGGATTGGATTAGTGCTGATTTTATCTTCTATTGCTTTGTAGGTATCGGCTCTGAACTCTTTCAATAGCCTTTCTTTATCATGCTCATGAAATGTATCGACAATTTCATCGGCAAATCTTACAAAACCGTAGATGCCATGAATGGGCATTCTGAACCTTTTTGATAATAACCTTACTCCTAAAGAGAATGATGTACTGTAATTGCGTGTAGTATTTTTACTACACTGTAGTGCGTTTTTTGTGTACAGGTCCATAGTCTTTTTCTATTCGTTCAACAACTAATTTAGAACTGATAACGGCCATCGGTAACCCCGTGCCTGGTACAGTTGAAGAGCCTACGTAGAATACATTTTTGTAATCTTCATCGATATTCGAAGGTCTGAAGGCTCCTATTTGATTTAAATCGTGCGCCAATCCTAAGCCGCTTCCCCGGTGCAATCCAAAGGTTTCTTCCCAAAATGGCGGAGCAAATATTGTCTTACTTACAATATGATTTTTTATGTCTGTGTCAATACGGTTGCCCAAATCTTCAATGATATTATTGGCTAGTTCATCCTGGTCGCTCCAATCGGGTTTGTATCTCTGGTCTGGAACAGGGCAGAGTATGAAAACGGCTTCCTGACCTTCAGGAGCACATTCTGCATTGTGTTTGGAAACGTTGGTTACGTAATAGTATGGTTTGTCTAATGAAATGCTGTTTTTAAATATTTTACTGGCATATTCTTTAAAATTGTCGCCCAGAAAATAGGAGTGGTGTTCCAGTTCAGGTAATTTTTTGTCTATTCCAAGGTACATGGTAAATGGGGCAAGGGTCCATTTTCGCTTATCGAGTTTAGGTGTGCTGTATGATTTTTTATTCATTATTTTATTTCTGAATACCGCTGCATCTGCATTTACTACAAAAATATCTGCTTCCCATTTTTTTCCTTTCTGGTCAACAAATGCAGTTACTTTATTACCATTCGATTCAAAACTTTGAATTGAAGTATGATAGGTAATATCTATATTTTGTTTTTCCATTTCCCTGATTAATCCTTCCACAATTTTGTACATACCACCTTTAACATTATGGTAGCCATCGTGGACCAGTTCGGTATAGGACAGCAGGGAATATATAGCAGGTGTATCGAATGGTGTGGCCCCAAGGAAAAATGCAACCAGCGAGAGTGTTTCTTTTACTTCTCTCGAGGTGAAGTATTTACTAACTTCGGTCCAGAAAGATCGAAGCATTTTAGGAGCATGGCCCCAGGGAACCCTCGCCAGGGTAAGAATGTATTCGGCTATATTGCTAAAATTGCGTTTGATGACAAGGTCAGTGCTGTCGTGAAAAAATTTACCGGCAGAGTTGAGGTATTTTTCAATGTTTTCGCGGAATTCAGGCTCAACAGCTTTAAACTCATTAGCTAATTTGTCAAGATTCTTATAAATGTTATATGTTGCACCTGTATCGCGAAAGTTGACAGAATAGAGTGGGTCTAGTTCTATAAACTCAAAAGGCATGGGGATTTCAGCATCGTTTATAAATTCAGTAAATTCATAGCTCATGCTGAAAAAGGAGGGGGCCATATCAAAAGTGAAACCATCTTTTTTTAGTTGATTCAGCCTGCCGCCAGCCTGGTGATATTGCTCAACCATATGCACGCTGTAACCCCTTCTGGATAATCTAAGCGCTGTTGTTAATCCCCCAAGCCCGGCACCTATAATTAATGCATTTGGCATTTGTGTATTGTTTGCGTTAAATATTTAAACAAAATTATTCAACTGTTCAACAAGGAAGTGAAATTTTTGTTTGACAGTTAAACAAGATTATACAAAAATCATTGATTTGGCTCATTTATATTAGTTTGTAAATTAGACAAGGTTTAATAATCGTGAAGATTGTTTTGCAGAATTTGTTGGTCTTTGCAAAACGAGTTTGTTAAAAAATGTTTAAAGATGAATGAAAAAATCGCAATAATAGGTTCTGGAATTGGAGGAATTGCATCGGCCATTAGACTTGCGGCCAAAGGACATCAAGTCACGGTATTTGAGCAAGCCGGAAATCCGGGTGGAAAATTGAATGAGATCAACAAGGATGGATTTCGATTCGATACAGGGCCTTCGTTATTTACACTTCCCGGTTTAGTAGATGAGTTATTAAGTTTAGGAGAAGTGGAACCATCTGATGCTTTTAAGTATCGCAAGCTCGATATTGTTTGCAAATATTATTATGAAGATGGCACTGTGCTTAATGCCTGGGCCGATCCGGAACGCTTTGCCACAGAAGCCTGCGAAAAAGTAAATGAGCCGGTATGGCGCATTCATAATTATCTCCGTAAGATGGGCGAGATGTACGACCTCTCTGCAGACCTTTTTATTTTTAAACCTTTTGCACGCTGGGAAACATTCAAATCAGATGCAGGAAAAAAAGTGGCGCGCCAGCTGCACAAGTTAGATATGTTGTTTTCCATGCATCAGCGTAATAAAAGGAGCTTTAAGAGCAAGCATCTTATAAAACTTTTTGACCGCTATGGAACATATAACGGATCGAACCCATACAAAGCCCCTGCAACCCTTAATATGATTTCGCACCTTGAGCATACTGATGGTGCTTATTTTCCGGAGAAAGGTATGTATGATATTGTAAGACAACTTGTGCTACATGCCCAAAAGTTAGGTGTTGATTTTCGCTTCAATGCCCGGGTACAGGAGGTGCTTTTGGAAGAAAAAAAAGCAACAGGTTTAAAAGTTAACGGCGGGGTTTTTTCGGCCGATCGTGTGGTAAATGATATGGATGTAACAAATTTCTACAAACATTTAATGCCAAACAGAAATCTGCCCCTCAGACTAAGATTAATGGAGAAATCGAGTTCGGCTGTTATTTTTTACTGGGGTATGAATAAAAAATTTCCCAATCTGGATTTACACAATATATTTTTTGCTGAAAATTACAAAGAAGAGTTTCAATATCTTTTCCGTAAAAAATTACTATATCACGACCCAACCGTTTATGTTTTTATAAGTAATAAAGTCACCGGAAGCGATGCTCCCGAAGGAATGGAAAATTGGTTTGTGATGATTAATGCTCCTGTCAATAAAGGACAATATAATGAAACAGTTATGTCTGAAATGCGCGAAAATATTTTGAGTAAATTAAACAGAATGCTTAAAAATGACGTGGCTTCACATATTGTTTCTGAAACAATTGGAACGCCGCTCACCATTGAAGAACAAACTTCATCTGCCGGAGGCTCAATATATGGCAGTAGCTCCAATAGCAGGTTTGCTGCATTTATGCGACACCCTAACCGCATGAGCAGGTTTAAAGGATTGCATTTCGTAGGAGGAAGCGTGCATCCGGGAGGTGGTATCCCATTATGTATTGCTTCAGCAGGCATTGTAAGTGAAGATATTCAAAACGAAAAATAGATTGCAGGTATGCGAAAATTGTTTGAAAATATTACTGTAAGCAATGAAAAGTTAGTCCGAACCATTGTGTCCGTCTATATCATCGGTGTGTTGGGTTTTTTAATACCCTATACCCACGACCTTTTTGTGAATCTTACCGTTTTAAATCTGTTTTTTAGCCTGACTATGCTTTTCATAGCTACCTGGGCTGATTTAAATTGGCGACATTGGGGAATTTTTATTTTGGTTTATTTACTGGGATACGCAATTGAAGTTGTGGGGGTAAATACCGGCTGGCCTTTTGGTGCTTATACTTATGGCAATATACTGGGAATTAAGTTGTTCGAAACGCCGCTTTTTATAGGGGTTAACTGGTTGTTGCTTGTGCTGGCTACTAATCTTATGGCTCGTCAAAAAATAACAAACCCCTGGCTTGTCCCTGTGGTAGCTGCCACCATGATGCTTATTTTTGATATTGCGTTAGAGCCATTTGCAATTTACACCGGTATGTGGACATGGGAGGCTGTAGGTGTGCCTTTCGATAATTACCTGGCATGGTGGGTAATTGCCTTCTTTATGCATGTTCTTCTAATTCCTATAAAAATTACCCGTGGGTACATTGTGGCTACTACTGTTTTTCTCGCTCAGCTCATATTTTTTATCATTATTAATCTGAAAAACTATTTGATATGATTATAGCCCGTCATTTGGCTTTTTATAAATGGTTTTACGGGTTTTATTCCCGGTTTGCCATTAAGCGGGCTTTCAATGCCGTGCATGCAGATGTCCCTGTGGTTGATAGTAATAAACCTTTGTTAGTTGTTGGGAATCATCATTCCTGGTGGGATGGTTTTATAGTGATGGATTTGAACAGACAAATCTGGAAAAAACGTTTTCATGTAATGATGTTGTATGAGCAGCTTAAAAAGCATCCAACTTTTAAATTTGCGGGTGCATATTCTGTGAAAAAGGGAGAACGAAGTGTCGTGGAATCTTTGCAGTATACCGCTCATTTGTTGAAAGACAGCCGAAATCTGGTCTTGTTATATCCACAGGGCGAAATACAATCTCAGCATCAGGAATACATAAAATTTCAAAAAGGCGTCAATCAAATTGTAAACGCAGCACCCGGTATTACCGTTTTAATGTTGGTTTCTTTTACCGATTACTTTTCGAACAAGAAAACCGGGCTTTGGATTTATGGCAAAATTCTTAGTCAATACCAAAACATAGAGAAATCTTATAACGACTTTTACTTACAGTGTAAAAAACAGCAACAAGTATGGAAGGGATAGTCATTGGAGCCTGGTTTGTAATTGGCTTTGCTATAATTCGTTCAATGGTGGCAACTTATAATGTACTTTGGAAAAGAAGACTTGATAAAAAGTCTATAGAGGTCGCAGAGTTTGTTGATATTCTCATTCCGGCCCGGAATGAAAGAGATAATTTGCCCAAAATACTTGCAGATCTTAATTTGCAGACCTATAAAAAATTTAGATTAACGGTATACGACGACAACTCGGAAGATGGAACCAGTGAATTTTTATACAAACAAAAAGCAATAGATCCGGAAATCAATGTTGTTAATGGTGTTAATTTACCACAAGGGTGGAGCGGAAAAAATCACGCTTGTTATCAATTGGCCAAACAGGCAAAAGGTACAATTATTATATTTCTCGATGCTGATGTACGGGTGAGTCCTGCGTTTGTGGAACGGGTGGTGGGTCATTTTCGTAATCATAAGCTTCACTTACTATCATTTTTCCCGGTTCAGATTACCACTACATTCGGTGAACGATTGGTTGTGCCATTAATCAACTGGATACTATTGACGCTTTTGCCATTAAGTTTAGTGAGAAAGTCATCCGACCCTGCTCTGTCGGCTGCTAACGGGCAGTGTATGGTTTTTGACACAGAAAATTATTCTGAAAATCAATGGCACAGTCAAATCAGGCTTAATCCGGTAGAAGATATTGCCATCATGAAGAAAATGAAGCAAGCCGGGTTTAATGTAGAGACATTGCTCGGCAGCAATGAAATTAGTTGCCGTATGTACCAGTCGTTTGGCGAGTCAATAAATGGCGTGGCAAGGAGTGCTCCTGCTTTTTTCGGTAATAACTGGCTTCTGGCAACTTTTTTTGTAGTTATTGTAATCCTTGGGCCACTTATGGTTTTGTTATCAGGTAAACTCTTTTTAATAATCCTGTTTATCGTAATTGTAACTTTAATGAGATTACTTGTAGCTTATGCCAGTAAGCAGTCTCTTTTATTAAATGTGTTACTTCACGTACCACAAATGGTCATGCTTCCAATAGTTGTTTTTAAAGGTTTTCATGCTCGCGTTAGGAGGCATTATATATGGAAAAACAGGATTTTCGATTTATAAAAAAAGCAACTGCAGGCTCTTCGGTTCCTGTAAGATTGGTGCAATTGTCAGACCGGAAGTTAATAGCGCAGCTTTTGGCGTCAGGGGGTAAAAGAGAACCTGGTCGGCTTGTTAGAAAAAAAACCGAACCAAAAAGGCTAGCGGCTGCATTGTTAACAGCCATCAAAACAGCCTCTGGCTGTTAAATATTGAGGGCATATTTAGCGTGATCTTCAACTTTAACCAGGCCTTTTCGTTTGAGCGTAATCATGTGTTGAAGGCCTCTTTCTGCTGAAATCCCCAAATTTTTAACGATTCCGCCAAGGGTCATTTCATTGTTTTTTTCTAATAATTCAAGAATGTCTTGATTGGTTTGATCTTGTAATAATTCATTCATAATTTAATAGAATCTGTTTTTATGGGTTAGACATATGATTATTAGACGAATTACCAGCAAAAAAGTTGCCAGAAATCGTTACTTATTTGTTATCTGAATGTTAGTTTTTGATAATCCGGGGCATACTTTCGGGCAACCTTGTCAGCAATTCGTAGTTTACCTGCTGCGTAAATTCACTAAAAGAAGAGACTCTGATAATATTATTCTTCTGTTGCCCAATGAGTACTACTTCATCCCCGGCCTTTGCATGATTGATATGTGTAATATCAGCTATTAGCATATTCATATTTACGAGTCCAATAACCGGGGCAATTTTTCCATGAATCAGTACACGCCCATTGTTGCTTAATGATCGATTAAAACCATCGGCATAGCCAACAGGCACAACGGCTATTTTTTTCTTTTCGCTGGCGAAAAATGCAGTACCATAGCTTATGAATTCTCCCGGTTCGACTGATTTAATGTGCATTACACGGCTTTTCCAGCTTAAAACACGCCTGAGTGGGTCAATGGTGTGTTTGTATTTTTGCATAAATGCAATGCGGGTTTCAAAGCTTGGCCAGAAGCCGTATTGGAGAATACCTGAGCGTATTAAGTCTTTTCGCGTTCTGGGGTAAGAAATAGCGGCAGCAGAACAGGCCATGTGCAGTTTTTCCGGCTCAAAGCCCTGCTCTTTGATGTGATTGAGCTGTCTGTTGTAATTAATTATTTGCCTTTTAATTCTTACATGGTTGGCTATACTTTCTGCACCGGCAAAGTGCGTGCACGCGCCTTTAATATTGACATGGGCTCTGTTGTCTTTGATTAATTTCAGGGCCCTGTTAAGGTTTTCGTCGTCGAGGCCGGTACGGTTCATGCCGGTTTCCAATTCCAGGTGTATGTTGGCCTTTTTCTTAACTTTTTTTGCAGCAACTATGGCTTTATTAAGGTCCCCGGGTTGATATACAAAAAAGCTGATATCGTGTTCAATAACCCATTCATATGAATCATTTGGAATGAAACCCATAATCATTAGGTGGACGTCTTTGTTCTTTACGCTATTTACCCGGCAGGCTTCTTCTAATGAAAAAACAGAAAAATATTTGATGCCGGCGTCCTGGGCAAGTGGAACAATTTGTTCAATACCATGTCCATAGGCGTTTCCTTTTACAACCGAAGAAATATCGGTGCCTTTAAAAATGTTCTTCAGGAACTCAAGATTATGCAGATAGGCTTTTTTATCGATTTCTATCCATGTGCGCAGATTGGCCGGCATATTGTCTGTTTTTTGTTTCCTTGAATTTCGCAAATTACGTTCCACTATATTTCAACTTTTTTATATATATCTGATTCACTTTACAACAAATATAGAGTTTCTCAGTGCTTTTCCAAAAAAGGTCTGCTGTAAGTGTACTAATGAGGTAATGTTGTGCACTCTCTGTGCGAAAGCGAACGCATTTTTGCCCGTTTTTGAAACACTCTGGTATAGCTTTATATTTCAATTCAAAAGCATTCAGAGACTTATGTTTTTTGGTGGTTTTTTTGCTTACTCAGTCTGGTTTGTAATAACCCAACATTGAAATATAATTTAAAAAGGTTTTAAATATGAAAAAAATCATGAATTTTGCCCTTGTTTTATTAATCAGTAGTTTAATACTATCATGCAATATGAATAACAAAGGCGAAGAAAAACCCATCAAGAAAGAAGATATGGACCTGACTGCCAGTCCAGTTGAAGATTTTAACCAATATGCTAACGGCGGATGGATGAAATCGCACCCAATTCCCGCAGACAAATCCCGGCACGGTGCTTTTACAGAATTGGCGGACAAAAATGAAAAGAAGCTGAAAGCCATTGTGAAAGAGATGACTGAAGCCAATGCAGCTGCAGGAACAGTTGAACGTAAAATAGGTGACATGTTTGCCACGGGTATGGATACAACAGCTATAGAAAAAGCCGGTGCCGAACCGATAAAACCATACCTTGAAAAGATTGAATCCATACGTAACGTGAAAGATTTACAGAGCTTGCTGGCTGAATTTAAAACCCAGGGAATGGGCTTTATTTTTGGTTTTTATGGCTCGCCTGATAAAATGAATTCTGATTTCCAGATTCCGCAACTCTCACAAAGTGGTTTGGGATTACCCGACAGGAGCTACTATTTTGATAAAGGTGAGGATGCTGAAAAAATTCGTAGCCAATACTTAGAGCATGTTCAAAAAATGCTGGAGTTCGCCGGCGAAAATCCTGAGAAGGCAAAACGGGCAGCTCAAAACATTATGGACATTGAAACCCGTTTGGCCAAAGCTTCATTGACAAGAGAGGAATTACGCGATGTAAAACGCACCTATAATAAAATGCCCCTGAAAAAAGTCGATAGTTTAATGGATAATTTCGACTGGAAAACCTATTTCGTTAGCGTTGGTTTGCCCGAGCCCGGTGAAATTAATGTTGGTATGCCTGACTTTTTTAAGGAACTGGATAAAATGCTGGCTGAGCAAAATATAGAAGACTGGAAGTGGTACCTTAAATGGCACATGATTGATAAAAATGCATCTTTTTTAAGCAAAGATTTTATTAATCAAAACTTTGCATTTTACGGACAAATTTTGAGCGGGCAGGAAGAAATACGTCCAAGGTGGAAGCGTGTACTGAATGCTACAAACGGTGTGTTGAGTGAGGCTATAGGTAAAGTGTATGTCAATAAGTATTTTCCGCCGGAAGCAAAGCAACGTATGGAAAAACTTGTGGGTAATCTGAAGCTGGCCCTCGAAGAGCGCATTAAAGTGCTTCCGTGGATGGGCGATAGCACCAAAACGCTCGCCCTGGAAAAATTAAATACCATAAAGGTTAAGGTTGGCTATCCCGATGAATGGAAGGATTACAGTACGCTGGAAATAAAAAATGATAATTATTTGGCCAATATTATGCGAGCCCGTCAGTGGAACTACAAAGATATGCTGAGTAAAATCAATAAGCCGGTAGATAAATCGGAGTGGTTTATGCCTCCACAAATGGTAAATGCCTATTACAACCCGGCCTACAATGAGATTGTTTTCCCTGCTGGTATTTTACAACCGCCCTTTTTCTACCAAAATGGCGACGACGCCGTGAATTATGGTGCCATTGGAATGGTTATAGGGCATGAAATGACCCACGGTTTCGATGATAAAGGTCGGCTGTTTGATAAAGATGGTAATATGACCGATTGGTGGACCAAAGATGATGCTGAGCGATTTAATGAAAGATCGAAAAAGCTTGTGGAGCAATATAACAATGTAAAAATTATCGATACCATAATGGCTAATGGCGAACTTTCTCTTGGTGAGAACATTGCCGATCTTGGTGGACTTAATGTTGCCTTAACTGCTTTGAAAAACACAGAGCAGTACAAAAATGGCAAAGAAATTGACGGTTTTACGCCTTTGCAAAGATTTTTCCTTGCTTATGCACACGTATGGGCACAAAATATACGTGATAAGGAGAAGATAAGGCTCACTAAAGTGGATGTTCATTCACTCGGTAGAAATCGTGTAAATGAACCGCTTCGCAACATGCCGGAGTTCCACAAAGCCTTTGGCGCCAAACAAGGAGACTACATGTTCCTCCCTGAGGAACAAAGAGCTTATATTTGGTAATAATTAGGTGAGTTCACTCTCAGAAGGCACCTGGCTGTGGTCAGGTGCCTTTTTATATGGTTAACAAAAAAGCACAGAATAGTTTTAAATGTTATTCTGTTTATTTCAGCCCCCCGGCAATTACGCAGGTCTGTTTTGAGTTTCTCTGGTTGCCATTTTCATCGAACCATTCAGCGTAAATTATGTACACACCAACAGGCAATTTTTGACCATCATCATCAGTACCATCCCATGTAAGAAACCCTTCAGAAGATATGGTTTCGTTATTGAGCAGGTGGCGCACTGGCATGCCTTTGTGGTTTAATATGCGAATGTTTAAAACATTATTTGGATTCGCAAAGCGGTAATTGATTTTCAGGTAATCCTGGAAGCCGTCGCCATCCGGGCTTAATGTTTCATTTTCCAGGGAAATGTTATCCTTGTCAATTTTTCGTTCATTGTATTGCGAATTTTCACGTGTAGGCGTTCCAAAGCCGGCATCTGCTGCCGCAGAATACCAGTTTGACGGGTTGTTGGAGGCCGTTAGGGGTGAAATTCTCTCTAACGATACGCCATCCGGGTCATCCAACAGCGCATGATGCATTGATTCATTATAAATCATTTGATCTATCACCGTACCATCTGTTTGCATAAGAAGGAAGCTTCCGGCATCGTTAGGTAATGAGGGTAAACTGGTGATGAATGTGCGTTTTTTGTAAACTGGACTATAAACTTCCTCCATACACTCATAGTCGCTGGTAAGAATGAAATACTGCTGTGGCGGCAAAATATATCTTTTCTCCATGGCCTTTGCAATATCAGCTGGTTGGTCAAATTCATCGAGGTTTCCAATGAGCAATTGGTCCATGGTTAGATAATTATCACTGATGTTATAGATTTCTACAAAATCATTGCATCCTGTTACCGGGTTAAACAGTATCTCGTTAATCACAACGTCGTTTTTTTCCGGTGCAATGGGTTTTTCAAAGGTAAATGTTGTGGGTTCCAGAGGGTTATTGTTGCAATCTTTGAAATTGCGGAGCGTAATGTTGTATTCTAAATCATCTGATAAAGGCTCATTTAATTTCATTATAAGCTCTTTACCCTTCGGGTGCGGAATAAAAAGGTTCGAAATTTTGAGGTTATCACTTGAAATATTATCAGTGGCAGTGTCTGGCCACATTGGACTGTCAAATTCAATGTGTATGGTGGTGTCGCCCGGTAAGATGTAAAACAGGGCCTGTGGCATTTCATTATCCGGGTTGGCCTCATAAACTGCGTTTAAAGTGCCGGGTGTTCCATAATTGCCGGATGTGCTGGTACGCCAGTTTTCAGCTGCTCCGCACAGATGTTCCGGGTCAATTCTTTCTAATGCATATCCTCCGAGGTCGGCCAGATTATTATCGTGCCAATTGTCGTCGTAATCTACCCAGGAGATATTGTTCCCTTCTAAATCGCTAAGCTGAAGCAATGTACCGCCATCGCTGAGGTCAGAATTGTCGAATAAGTAGATGGCATTTTCAGGTGCTGTAGGATGTGCAGCCATGAATTCAGGTAAAATGAGTAGATATCCATTGGCGGGGACTATGGCAGAAGGCAGTGTCCACGTTCGGCTGCCGGCATGCAATGTCCAGTTTTGGATAGATACGTCCAATGAATCGCGATTGTAAAGCTCCAGAAATTCATAAGCTATTCCGTTTTCGGTGTTAGGTTCCGCGAGAATTTCGTTGAAAACAATTTGTTGAAACTCCGGGGGCACAAGGTAGCATGTAATTGAGGTGTCTGTAAGTGTGTTGCCACAAAAATCTTCTATGTTGCTCAACTGTATTTCAATGCCGGTGCGTGCAGGCATTGTTTCAGTTGTAGAAATTTGCCATAGTTTGGGTTTGTCTTCGCTATAAGAAAAGATTACATTGCCAGGGTCAGGTGTTATACTGATATTATCCGAATTAATCAGGGTTTGTGGTACTGTCTCTGAAAATAAGACGGTTATGGTATTTTTATCGATAGCAGAAACAGATTTTACATAAGGCGCAGTCTGGTCGAGATTCTCTGCATCAACAGAGTTAATGGCTCCCGGTGTACCACCTATTGAATTTTCTGAGGCTTGCCAGTTATTGGCTTGAGCACACCAGGTGTCAGGATCAATTTGTTCAATGCTCCACCCGCCGTCTTCTTTTTCGGGGTCACCATACCAGTTAGGGGTGTAATGTATGGTGTGGATGGTTTGATCATCGGAGTCTTTTAGTGTGACGGTTTTTCCATTGTTGGTTAAAACAGATGTTGTGATTTCGCCCAGCACAGCTCCATAAACACCATACGCGTCAACAGCTGCACTGCTGGTAATTATTACGTAACTACCCGGAGCCATTGTGTGTTCAGGGAGAATGGTTTCATCATCACCAATTAGCAATTTCCAGTTTTTGAGGTTTATTGCAAATTCTGACCGGTTGTAGAGTTCCAAAAAATCATATTCCGGCAGCTCAACTGGCGGGTAGGTATCGAATAGTATTTCGTTGATGACTATTTCGCCGGGCAGTGGAATAAAATAGGTGAAAATATCTGTTGTGTCTTCCAGTATGTTTCCCTCTGTATCCTGTATGTCAGAAATGTAAAGCGTATCTTGTTCACGGTTCACAAAGTCGGTAGGGAATACAAGGTTTACAACAGTGCCGGAATTTTCGAAACTAACTGATTGTGGGACACCTGCTTTAGCTGCCTGGAAACTGTTTGTTGTAGTAAGTGTGGTATCTACAGATTCTGAAAATGTAAGCGACAGTGTGTTGGCATTCAGTACGTTGGATTGCACGAGTTCGGGGGCGATGGTGTCGTAAATAATTTCACCAATGTAAATGCTGTCCATGTAAACGACGCGTTCCTCAGATGGTGTGTTGATGTTGGTGCAAAGTCCAAAATAATTTCCTGTTACAATTTCTTCGTCTGCTGATGTACCTCTCAAGGTAGAAGCTTGTTCATAAACGCCTTCATCAATGTATAATTTCCAACCTGCTGTTTCTGTGCGTGTGATTTTAACAGTATAGGGTTGTGGACTTCCTCCGTCGCTGCCTTGCGGAAAGTTTGTTTCGATGATGGGGGAGCATAGGGTGCCCGTTTGCTTGTAAAGCACAAAGCTGTCATCTGCACTGCCATCGAACCTTAAAAAATAACCGTAAAAGTCCATGCTGCCGGGCTTAAGCAATTGTGGATTGTTTGTTGACGCATTGAGTAAAATATAAAAATCATTGGTGCTTGAAATGCTCCAGTTGGCACCGTCAGCTATTGTGAAGGACCATTGCCCGAATGAACGTAAAGCTTCAAATGTGATGGCTTTATCTTCCATATTTTGCCGTGACCGCAGTAATGCTCTGTCTGTAACATATTCTGAGCTAAAACTTCCATCACCTTCCGTGGGAGGATCCAATATTTCAAAGTCGGAAACGTCTCCCTGCCATTGTGGATTGCTTGTTAAATCAAAATCGGTGAATGATTCTGTGATGTTTTGGTTGAGTATGGCAGGTGTTGTAAATTGAATGGTAGTATCCATTGCATTGCCTTCTAAGTCCTCTACACCGTTAATTGACAGTGATAAACTTTGATTGGCAGCAAGTTCATTTGTCAATGTTAATCGTAATCGATCTGGTTGATTGAAAACATATGCAGCCAGGTTTGGTGCTCCTATTCCTTGCAAATTATAATTAGCTGTATTGTGTGCCGATGCAGAATCTGTAAATTCATCCAGCTGGAGGTCGATTGTTTTGGGACTTGTTACGGCATGTCCGGTAATGTATGGAGGTTGCTCATCTAAAATAATATCTCTTGTAATAATTTGGTCAATGTACGCTACTCGCACAGCCCCCGGATTTTGAATATTGGTAACCAGCCCAAAATAAGAGGAAGTGGTAATTTCATTATCTGTTACTGTACCCAGTAAAATTTGCGGGTCCAGGTATAAACTATCTTGTATAAATATGTTCCATTCACCGTTGGTTTGGCGGCTTATTTTCAGGCTGTAGGTTGTCGAGGTCGTGCCATCGTCGCCACCAGGGTAGTTTGTGTTGAGCAGGAGTGTGCTGGTTGTACCTGTTTGTTTATGTAATGTAAAACTATCTCCTTCGTTACCGTCGAAGCGGAGAAAATACCCATTGAAATCCCGGCTGCCATCTTTGAGTAATTCCGGGTTATTGGTATCACTCATTAAAACTACATAAAAGTCATTTGAGCCGGAAACAGCCCATCCGCGACCATCAGCTACCGAAAAAAGCCATTCCCCATAAGCCCTCGTAGATGCAGTAACCAATGCAGCATCACCGCTATCTGGTTTGGAGCGGAGCAAATGGCCATCATCATTCCATGTTTCATCAATGCTTCCATCGCCGGTATTGGGTGGGTCTACTACAGAAAATTTATCTGTATTGCCTGTCCATAGGGGATTAGCGGTGAAGTTCATGTCTGAAAACGATTCTGAAAGCTGAGCATGACTTATATTGGTGCAAAATAGGAATCCAATGAGTAGGTAAAGAGATATTATCCGCATCTTTTATTAGTTTTGTGTTTGAGACTGAAAAATTAGGGCAATTGCATTTAATTACAGAATTGAAAAATACAAATAATTGCTATTGTGAACAATCAATCATGTATCTATTATTAGTATAAACTTCATTCTTATAAAGATAAAAAATTATGAAACTTGCAATAGTAGGAGTAACCGGGCTTGTTGGTCAAAAGATGTTAGAAGTACTTGATGAGTTTGATTTTACCGTCGATCAACTTATCCCTGTAGCCTCGGCACGTTCAGCAGGGCAAATAGTACATTTTCGTGGCCAAAGTTATACTGTTATTGAACCCGGGCAGGCTGTTGACCTCAGGCCTGATTTGGCTTTATTCTCTGCAGGGGGTAGTGTTTCCAAAGAGTGGGCACCGCGATTTGAAGCGGTTGGATGTAGGGTGGTTGACAATAGCAGTGCATGGCGTATGCAAGAGAATATTAAGTTAGTTGTGCCCGAAGTAAACGCTCATGTGCTCAACTCAGGCGATATGATTATCGCAAATCCTAACTGTAGTACCATTCAAATGGTAATGGCTTTGGCTCCTCTTCATGAAAAATATAGAATTAAACGATTGGTAATATCAACCTACCAATCCATTACAGGCACGGGTAAAGATGCTGTAGACCAAATGAATAATGAACGAAATGGCGTTGATGGTGTAAAGGTGTATCCCCATCGGATTGACCAGAATTGTTTGCCGCATTGTGATGAGTTTCTGGAAAATGGATACACGAAAGAAGAGATAAAGTTAGTGAATGAAACACGAAAAATTCTCTCGGATCAGACAATAGGGATTACTGCAACAGCTGTACGGATACCGGTAACCGGGGGGCACGGTGAATCTGTAAATGCTACTTTCTATAACGATTTTGATCTGGATGAGGTGCGAACTTTACTTAATAATGAAAAAGGAATTGTTGTGGAAGACGATCCTTTTAATAATATCTACCCGATGCCGATCAACACCCAAAACAAAAATGATGTCTTTGTGGGCCGCTTGCGAAGAGATGAGTCTTTACCAAATACCTTAAACCTATGGGTTGTGGCCGATAATTTAAGAAAAGGAGCTGCAACAAATGCAGTGCAAATTGCCATGTATTTAAAAGAGAAGGGCTGGATTTAATAATAAAAAGACTATCCGGAAAGCGAAGGTTTTTAATAGGGCACACTTTTCTGAACGAGTGCTCTCAGATAGTCTTCCTTTTTTTGTTTCAGTGTAAGTTAATATGCAGGTGTTTTATAGTCAGTGATTTATTATTGCCTAATTGTGGTTGCTTGTTGATTTTTTGATGTTAGGTATATACTTATCATTTATGTAAACAATTAAGCGCATCAACAAATCAACAAAACCACTGTATAATTTGATAACGAAAAACTCACCAATATATCCGTCTTTTCTTAAGTCGGACGTACCTTATTTCAGGTAATCGTTAAAATAATCTGTTACCTTTTGCATAAGATGAATCCGGTCTTTCCCTCTTACATTGTGTTCAGCCTTAGGATAGATAAAATAATCGACCGGAATATTGTTTTTTATACACGCTCTCACAAAAGCCAGACTATGTTGCTGAACTACTGTGGCGTCCATTCCTCCGTGAATAATGAGTAATTTACCTTTTAGTTCCGGTGCCATTTTAAGTAAACTGCTCGATTTGTATCCTTCAGGGTTTTCATCGGGGGTGTCCATGTATCGTTCGCCATACATTATTTCATAATATTTCCAATCAATTACCGGTCCACCGGCCACACCTACCTTAAATATATCCGGATAATTAGTCATTAAAGAAGTTGTCATAAATCCACCATAACTCCAACCGTGCACACCTATTTTTGCGGTGTCAACATACCCCAGATTTTTAAGAAACTCAATACCTTTCAATTGATCTTCCATTTCCAGTTTTCCCAGTTGCCGGTGTGTTGCATTTTCAAATGCAAGTCCGCGATTGGCTGAGCCGCGGTTGTCTATAGTCAGCATTACATAGCCATTTTGTGCCATGTATTGTTGCCACATCCTGGCTCCACCCATCCATCTGTTGGTGATTAGCTGGGCATGCGGACCTCCGTATACATATACTATTGCTGGATAATTTTTTGTTGAATCAAAATCTACGGGCTTTATTAAGCGGTAATAAAGGTCTGTTTTATCATCACCGGCTTTTATGGTCCCAATTTTTGTTTCTCCAAGCTTGTATAGCTTCAGTGGATTTTTAGCTTTGAGTAAAACGTGTTTTTTTAGTGTATTTGTATTAATAATTTGTGTTATACCCGGCATATCTAAAGATGAGTAACGGTCGTAAAGGTATTGGGCATCGGAAGTTATTGAAACGCTATGGTATCCTTCATTATTGGTGATTCTTGTCTTCTTTTTCGGGTTTCGCAGGTTTATTTTATAGGCATGCCTTTGTAACGGACTTTTTTCTGTAGATACGTAAAACACATGCTTGCCTTTTTCATCGAACCCTAAGAAATCTGTAACTTCCCAGGAACCACTCGTAATTTGTTTTTTTTGTTTACCATCGGTTTTATACCAGTATAAATGATTATATCCATCTTTTCTGGTTTGATATATGAAACTGTCATCATCGCCTGGAATGAAGTGCAACTTGTGATATGGTTCTACATATTTTTCATGTTTTTCTTCAAATAATGTTGCTACGAGTGCCCCGGTTTTTAGGTCATATTTATTGAGCTTCATGTGATTTTGTTCCCGGTTAAGTACTTGTATGTAGATGTACTCTTCTTTGGGGCCCCAAGAAATATTTGTGAGGTATTGTTCCGAATCAGCATTTTCATCTTCAATGTATACGGTTTGTTTTTTTTCAACATCGAAAACACCCAGGCTTACATGTTCGCTGGGAGTGCCAGCCATCGGGTATGGAGTCATTTGAGCTTCAGCTGTTCGTGTTGAAATATTCACAACGGGGTATTCGGATACATTTGAATTGTCTTTAATATAATATGCGAGGTAATTTGCATCAGGCGACCAAAAAGTTCCTTTAGATATTCCGAATTCCCTCCTGCTTGCAGCCTGTCCGCACACAATTTCTTTACTTCTCGATTGTGCAACGGTTACTCTTTCATCAGGTGTTACAATAAAAAGATTATTGCCGTTTGTAACAGCTATCATTTGTTTTGAAAAATTAGCCGGATAATCAAAATTGTTATCTTCCTGTTTAAAGCTGAATGTATTTTCTACTCTGTTGTCGTTAATGTTAAAAACAATGTATTGATTGTTATTTCTTAAAAGTATATTTTCTTTATTTAACCAGTTTGGATTTGGTATTCGTTTTAATGTATCCATGTTAGCATTATTAAGTACTTTATTTAGTTCCTCTAAAGTAAGCAAAGTGCTTTCCTGGTTGGTCTCTGCATCGTGTCGAATAATTTTGTTTTGTTTTTTGTAAGTCAAAAAATGTGTTTGCGGTTGCCAGTTGCCATAAATGGATTTTGGATATAAATCTCTCCATTGACCAATAACAGCCTCTTCCATGGTGAATTTTTTATCCTGTCCATGGGTTGGATTAACACTTATTACTAAAAAAACTGTGAGAATAATTATCAAATTTTTCATATCGCTTTTTTTCGTAAAAATAACATTTTCATGTTAAAAATATGTTTATAACGCTATATCAGGGAAAATTACCTTGTAGAATTACTTTTTTTTTGCTTAATTGCACTAAATACACGTGTAAAATTAAAATTATGGTATACATAAAGCGGTGGCCCATTGTTTTATTAATGGTATTACCATTTGCCATCATTATTTCATCATGCAATCAGGGGCAAAAATCTCAGGACGATACAATAAAACAAAAAGTTTTGACAGAGTCATCAGATACCTCTCAGTCTCGTATTGTCAAGCTTAATAATACCCTTTTTAGCGTGCCTTCACCCTACCAGGCAGCTATTTTTATTAGTGAACAGGAGTTGCCTTATAACAGTGGGGTTTTAAACAACTTACAAACAACCCATTATAATTCAACTTTTTTTCGCGCAGTTAATCTAGGTGTTTATGGTGCTGATATGGCTTATATTACACTATACGAACAATCGCCCGATGCAATGAATTATTTTAGTGTAATTAAGGGGTTGGCTGAGAAACTCCAGCTCATGGGCGCTTTTGATAAAGGCACAATTCAACGTATAGAAAATAATATTGGAAATCAGGATTCCATTTTGCAGATATTAGGAAATACATACCGCAATGCTGATGGTTATTTAAAAGAGAATGAGCAGGAGTATTTGGCTTGTGCAGTTATTGCCGGTGGCTGGATAGAGAGCATGTACCTAATGACCCATTTGGCAACAAGAGAAAATCAGCAGCTCATGCAACGCGTTGGCGAGAACAAAAACCCACTCGATAACCTGCTCGAAATACTCGCACCTTATAAAAACAGGGGAGGAGATTACGAAATACTGATAGATAAGCTTTTAGACCTTGCCAGCGTTTACGAAAAGGTTCAAATTGATTATACATATATAAAATCAGATACCGATCCGGAAAATAATTTAACAAAAGTACAAACCCAGACTAACATAACTATGGACAAACAAACGCTGCTTGAAATCAAGAAACAAGTTGGTCAGATACGTGCTTATATTGTTAAGAGCTAGGCGGTTTATAAATGATAAAAAGTATTTGAAAATGAAATATTTATTGATAATACCACTTTTTTTCTTTCTGATGAATAGTTTTGCACAGCCCACAGCAATTATAGACAAGTGTCAGAATTATTTTCAGGATAAATATATTTCAGATGGGCAACAATACCGTGCTCTACTTGCAGGTGAAGAGGTAGCAGAGTTTCACGCTACATTCTACGAAGATAGCCGATACCGCCTGGCAGCCTGTGGGGCAAGAGATAATCAAACCATTGTTTTTAACGTTTACGATAAAGAACGCAACTTGCTTTTTACCAATAAAGACTATGATAATGCCCCGTATTGGGATTTTTATTTTTCATCAACAACCGACTGTATTATCGAAGCCAGACTCGATACTAATGTTCTGAATTCTGGCATTGTATTTCTTTTCATTGGGTTTGAGCATTAATATTTCCAGTAAATGAGCGAAAGAATTCTAAAAGCTTTAATGCAGCTATTTGCCATTATTGCCAAACCATTGGCAGATGGTAGCGACAGAAGGCTTGTTGTGAATTCATTCCTCAATCAAATGCTTAATCAGGAACTTGCCAACGAGTATCTGCAGGTTTATGATTATTACTATTCAATCTACCAGAAGAAACTAAGCGTTAAGCATAAACGCAAGAAAAGCATTGCCCTCAGCTCTGTAAAAGTACTCAAAATATGTACTGAAATTAATAATGAGCTTACTCATCAGCAAAAACGTGTAGTGCTTTTCCGTTTGCTGGAGTTTATAAAAACCGACAATGAAATATCAGACCAGGAGCTAGAGTTTGTCGAAACGGTAGCATCTACCTTTTATATTCCTGACAAGGAGTTTGTTAAGATAAAAGCATTTGTACTTTACGATTTTGATCGCTTGCCCAATAGTTCCCAGTTATTGGTTATCGATGATCAGAAAGACGATCCGGAGATGTTGGTTAATCATATTCAAACACCGGGGATGCGCGGACAGGTCAGGGTTTTCTCCATTGCTGAAGCCAATATGTATGTAATGCGCTATGTGGGCGATGATGAACTTTACCTCAATGGTCAGTTGGTTCAACAGGATAAAGTATATGTCCTTACTTTTGGGTCATCAATGCGCAATTCACGCATCAAACCAATTTATTACAGTGACATTATAAGTGCCTTCAGCGATCTTACACGCGATGAACTTATAAAATATGATGTAAAGAAAGTCTCTTACTGGTTTCCTTCCGGCAATATTGGTTTACATAATATATCTTTTACAGAAGAATCAGGTAACCTGATTGGTATTATGGGTGCTTCTGGTGCCGGGAAAAGTACGCTTCTAAATGTTTTGAATGGCATTTATAAACCCAATGAGGGCGAGGTTCTCATTAATGGATATAACATTCACGAAGAGGAAGACAAAATACAGGGACTCATAGGCTATGTTTCACAGGATGATTTGTTGATTGAGGAACTCACTGTATTTCAGAATCTTTACTATAATGCGTTATTGTGTTTTGATAATCTTTCTAAACCGGTAATACTCAAGAAGGTTGTAACTGTTCTTCAAAATTTAGGGTTGTATGAAATAAAAGATATGACCGTAGGTAGTCCACTTAACAAAAAAATAAGTGGTGGACAACGTAAAAGATTGAATATCGCTTTAGAATTAATCAGAGAACCATCTGTGCTGTTTCTTGACGAGCCCACAAGTGGCCTTTCCTCAAGAGACTCTGAGAATATAATGGACCTGCTTAAAGAATTGACCCTCAAAGGTAAATTAATATTTGTTGTAATTCACCAGCCAAGCTCAGACATATTTAAAATGTTTGACAAATTATTATTACTCGATTATGGTGGATACATGATTTACTATGGCAACCCGGTTGATTCTATTATGTATTTTAAATCACGAATTCATCAGGCAGATTGGAACGAAAGTGAATGCCATTGTTGCGGTAATGTGAATAGTGAGCAGCTTTTTAATATTGTAGAAGCTAATGTACTCGATGAGTATGGTAATTTAACCAAGACCAGAAAAATTGGCCCGATA
Organism: Salinivirga sp.; assembly: GCF_055145285.1. Taxonomy (NCBI): domain Bacteria; kingdom Pseudomonadati; phylum Bacteroidota; class Bacteroidia; order Bacteroidales; family Salinivirgaceae; genus Salinivirga; species Salinivirga sp. Next base: position 74,707 of record NZ_JBSRDC010000062.1, read on the forward strand.
GAATGGGCCAGGAAATTCTTAAGATCAGATAAAAACCCTTATTCATTCCAGGAAAAAGAAAAACGGAGCCTTCCTAAAATAGAGTTTAAAGCACCCGGTTTATTAAAGCAATTCAGGGTGTTTGTAATGCGTGATGTTTTGTCTAAATTTTCTAACAGGCAATATTTATTAATTAATTTGCTTGAAGCACCTTTGCTGGCCTTTATCCTCTCATTTATTGTTAAGTTTTATAATGTAGATGCCACCAATAAACTTGGTTATACCCTATTTGAAAACAATAATTTACCTGTTTATATTTTCATGTCTGTAATTGTTGCCATCTTTATAGGTCTAACAGTGAGTGCAGAAGAGATTATCAAGGACCGGAAGATTTTACGAAGAGAGCGCTTTCTTAATTTAAGCTGGTTGAGTTATCTGTCGTCTAAAGTTGCAATTTTACTTTTCATAAGTGCATTACAAGCCCTGCTTTTTGTCTTGGTTGGTAATTCTGTAATGGAAATTCCGGGCATGTACTTTCATTATTGGTTAATGCTTTTTTCGGCCTGGAGTGTGGCCAATATGATGGGGCTAATTATCTCTGATTTATTTAAAACAGTTGTTACAATTTATATTCTTATACCGTTTTTAGTGATTCCTCAGCTAATTTTAAGCGGAATAATTGTGAGATACGATCAATTAAATCCCAGTGTTTCATCTCCCACATCAATCCCGTGGTACGGCGAAATTATTGCAGCGAGGTGGGCTTATGAAGGACTGGCAGTTCATCAGTTTAAAAATAATGCTTTTGAAAAGGATTTTTATCCCTATAATAAAGTGATGAGTGAGGCGATTTATCACAAAGATTATTGGCTGAAAGAATTGGAAAATAAACTGAATACTGTTGACCGGCAATTAGAAAATAATCAAACCGAATCTGAGAAATTCGCATATAATTTACGACTTATCAGGAACGAATTAAAAAAGCAAATGCATGAAAGTGATGTTTTCAGCTTTGCTCAAACAGACCACCTAACGCCGGCTGCTATAAATAAGCAGGTTATTCAGAATGTGCGTCGATTACTCGAGGAAATGCGCAAATATTACATGAATTTATATAATAGTGCTTCACATCAGAAAGATGAATTGCTCGAACAAAAACGGGCAAGACTTATGGATAATGAATCATTTATACGGATTAAAATGGTTCATGCCAATGATCAACTCAGCGAATTGGTGCGAAACAGCAATTCTTTTGACCGGATAATTGAATACAATGGACAGTTATACCAAAAAATGGATCCCATTTATAAAGATCCGGAACCTGAATTTATTCGTGCCCATTTTTATTCGCCGTATAAAAAGTTTCTTGGCAATTTTTATCCCACCTTTTGGGTAAACCTAATTATATTGTGGGTTATGAATGCTCTGTTCTTTATCATACTCTATAAGCGCTGGCTCGTGAGGATATTTTCATGGATTGAGAAAATGATGCAACGACTTACATCCTGAGCAATAAAAGTTGCCCCTGAAAATTTATTCCAGAGGCAAGTATATTTTTCGGAACAGAAGTTTATTCTTCTATTTCCATCATTTTGAATGGAATCTTAATGATAGACTGGTAATCTTCACCTGCTTCAAGCATGTCTTCGTCATCTTCTTCGTAGTGCCAGTTAATCACTACTTCATTTCCTCCTTTATAAATGGCTTCAAGTTTTTTGAAGACATCAAGTATGCATTTTGAAGAACTGGTATTGAAATACTCCAACTGAATATCCACCTCTGTTAATTCTTTCGGATTGTTCATGTATTCCTCTAACCAGTCTACCAATGGTTTGTAAAACTCTATTGAGTTTTCAGGTATTGAACGGCCTTTGATTTCAATATTACCTTTTTCAGCGTCAAAATTGACCGTTGGTGTTTTTGGAGTACCTTCAATTTTTATTGGATCCATATTGTCTTTACATTTATTGTTTAATTTCAATACTAAAATCGAAAAAAGATAATGAATTTTTATCAGAATAAAAATTATAATTAATCTTATTTTCTGCTTTACGGGCAATGTCTACCAATCCTAAGCCACCTCCACCCTTAGTGCTAAATTGCTGATTGTCAAGTATGTCTTTGTAGAGTAGTTTGAGCTCATCTCTTGATAAACTATTAATTTTATCTATATGTTTTTTTAGAAATTTTAATTTGTTTTCATCTACAAAATTACCTGTTGTAATGGTTATGGCTTCTTTATTATAAGAAATTATCATTATTGAGTACCGTAAATCTTTCTTTTGTGTGCCATTTAAAAATACTTCACAAGAATGATGAAACAGGTTTTGTAGTGATTCAATTGCTACATTATACGCTTTTTTCTTAATTCTTTTACTCGCTTCAATGTTTTCAATCTTATGTTCAATAATCTGCAGCAAATCAGTCAGCATGGCCTCTGATAACTCACCTTTAAATGTGAATATAACCTGCTCCTTTGTCCTTTTAGTTATCCAATTGTCTAGGTTGAAGGCCATTTGCCGATTGCTTCTTATTGATAATAACAAATATATAAATTTTTGTTTATCAGGGTTGACTTTTATTGTTAATGAAACATTAATGCGATTAGTAATATTTAATTGCAACTTTGAGATTGCTTATTGTGTCAATCTTGTCTATAACAACCCAATTCATGCTAATTCGTTTTTCATTGCACTCTCCACATTGGTGAACATCAAGGGTGTAAGCAATACTATTGTCATGGTTGTTGTATGTGACGTTTCTGTTGTAACTAACAATGCAACCTTCTGCTACAGTTTTTGCTCCCAGAAGTGTTAATGAGTCAAAGTCGAGCTCTGGTCTCGATGGGCTTGGTGCACAACCCAGACTTTGTTGAATGGAATCAATCGCCAATTGTGCCAATTGCTTGTAAGCAACAGTGTCGTTTATAAATATTTTTGATGTGTCAAGCACGCTGTAGCATTTTCCCATACTTGCTTCACGAATAATTAATCCACCGTTTTCGCTGTATTCAAGGCAATCCTTTTCTTCTTCACAACCTATGAAAAGTAGCAAAGCTAATATGTATATTAAGTATTTCACGTTTTTATATTTATTCATCAAATATATAAAATCAATGACGGATTAAGTTAAATTTGAAACATATTCTTAATAACAAAATATACTCGCAAAAATATTGATTAAAATCCTGTTTTTTTCTAAACGCTTTGTATTTTTGAATTTTGTCACCTTTCATCTGCATAAATTATGATATATACACTTGGCGAATCAGTTTATGATATCTTGTTTAAAGAAAGTATACCCGTAGTATCGGTACATGGAGGGAGTATGTATAATGTTGCTGTTTCCTTAGGACGAGCAGGTGAAAGTGTGGCTTTTGCCGGTTATTATGCCGATGATTTTATTGGACATAAATCGAAAAAGTTTTTACAGGCAAATGGCGTCAAAACGGGTAGTTATTATTCAGTTCCGGGGGCTAAAAGTAATTTGGCCCTGGCTTTTTTGAACGAACAAATGATTCCGGAATATAATTTTTACAGAGATGATAAACTAAACGGGCATTCCTTTAATTTAGATTTGAAAAATGTAGATTATTTGGTAACAGGCTCATTTTATGCTATTGATAATAAAAATTATCCTCATATTATAGAAATGATTACTAAAGCCCGGAAAAATAAAATTTGTGTTCTTTATGACCCAAATATAAGAAGTAAACATCTTGACAAACACCCAGAACTTTACAAGCGCATTGCCAAAATGCTTGAGTTGGCTGATTTGGTTAAGTTATCGGCAGAAGACCTTTTTCATATCACGGGGAGCGAGGATAAAGCAGATTGGCAAAAATACATGAAAAAACATAGAGTAAATAAATATATTTTAACACACGGAGTGGAACCTGTTGAGGTAGTATTCGAAGGAGAGCATATGCAGATACCAGTCCCTGCTGTTGAAGTGAAAAGTTCTGTTGGTGCCGGCGATGGTTTTACGGCCGGGTTTGTTTCTTATGGAGCAAAGGCAATGGAAAACTTTAATGATTTTTTATTAGCAGTTGAACGCGGAATTTCGTTTGCCGGGGCGGTGTGCAAAAGCAATGAAAATTATATAAGTGAAGATTTCTGGAAAGCATCATAATATGGCGAAACAACAATTAAAGAAATATTTACATCAGCTTACCAGGGAAGATATGGAAGATCAGATAGTGGAGTTATATCAGACCTCGAAGGAAGTAAAAAAGTATTATGACTTTTTATTGAATCCAGATGTAAATAAAATTACTGAGGAATGGAAAGTGCGCATCAGTAAAGAGTATTTTCCAACACGGGGCAAACGTATAAAAGCCCGCAGGAGCATTGGCCAAAAAGCAGTGCGCGATTTGCAGTTCCTTGGGCTCACACCCGACGTTATTGCAGATGTGCGACTTTATGCCATAGAGGTAGCAGCGCTTTATACTGCGCAGTATAAAAAGCACGACATGAGCTTTTTCCGTAGTTTTTATCAACAGTATGAAAAGGCTCTGACGTACATGAAAGAAAATGGCATACTTTCTGATTTCAAGAAACGTTCATCAGAAATTGTCAAGACCGTAACCGAAGCTAATTGGGCCAATTCAGCTGAATTTGAAATGTTATATATTAACACGTATTTAAAAAGAAAGCAATGATAGTGCTACACATCCTTATTTTACTTGCATCTTTTTATGCTTTGGGCATTATTTGCGACCGGTATTTTATTCCATCGCTCGATGAATTATCGAACAAACTTAAAATGCCTTCCGATGTAGCAGGCGCCACACTTATGGCTGTAGGCTCATCGGCCCCGGAATTGTTTATTGCACTTTTTGCCGTATTTGTGCCGGGCGGGCACGAAGAAATCGGGGTTGGTACCATTTTAGGCTCAGCGTTGTTTAATCTGTTGGCCATAAGCGGTGCTGTCGCTGTTGTGCGAACTGCTGTGATTAACTGGAAGCCCGTAATTCGCGATCTGGGCTTTTACCTTTTCAGCGTTCTTTTGTTAGTTGCAACTTTTTGGGATGGTGCTATTCTCTGGTGGGAAGCCGTGGCACTTTTGATTCTCTATGTATTCTACGTATTTGTTGTCATTAAATGGAAACGATGGGTGAAATACCAACCGGCCGAAGAAATGGTTGTAGTTGATGAGCCAGCACTGAAAAAGCCCGGGCCAATCCGATACATTTTCATGGTTATGTTTCCGTTCAAACACTATATTGCACGGTTCTTTATCAGCATTGCCTGGATTGCTTTTTTTAGCTGGGTACTGGTAGAAAGTGCCATCGACGTAGCTCATTTCCTGGATATCCCCGAAGCCATAATTGCACTTACTGTGCTGGCTGTCGGAACATCGATCCCCGATTTAATTTCATCTGTATTGGTGGCAAAAAAAGGAAAAGGCGATATGGGCATCAGCAATGCCATTGGCTCCAATGTATTTGATGTGCTCGTGGGGCTTGGATTGCCCTGGATTATTTTCCTGATTCTATACAACAAACCCATTCATGTGGGCAACGAAACCTTGTTTACCTCAGCGCTGATTTTATTGGGCAGCATTGTGCTCATGCTGGGTATTTTTATAGCAAACCGTTGGCGGCTCGGAAAAAAAGCCGGTTACAGCCTCATTTTTATCTATATGGCCTATATTGCCTGGGAGTTGTTCAAGTATTATTCTCAAAAAGGTTGATAACCAAAATTTATTGAACCATGCGACATTTAGCTGAATTTGACGACACTATTTGCGCCATCTCCACGGCAGCGGGCGAAGGCGCCATTGCCATTATCCGTCTGAGTGGAGAAAAATCCGTTGATTTGGCCGCAAAATACATTCGCATGGGCAAAAAACAGCTCACCGGCATTGACCCCAATTATCAGCAATTTGCTCGCTTTGAATATCAGGACGAAATTATTGACGAAGTGATGGTTACGCGGTTTGCAGCGCCCAAATCGTATACCGGCGAAGATATGGTTGAAATTGCGTGCCATGGTTCCATTTTCATCCAACACCGCATTTTGCAAATGTTGGTAAGCGCCGGCGCCCGTGTAGCCCGCCCCGGTGAATTTACGCAGCGAGCCTTCATGAACGGAAAAATGGACTTGTCGCAGGCCGAAGCCGTGGCCGATTTAATTAGCTCGCGTAACCGTATGGCCCACAAAGTAGCCATGCGCCAAATGAAGGGAGAGTTTTCATCGAAGTTGGAACATTTGCGTTCACGCCTGATGGATTTTACATCTTTAATTGAATTAGAACTCGATTTTAGCGAAGAAGATGTCGAGTTTGCCGACCGTACCCAATTGTTTGAACTGCTCAAAGAGGTCGATGAAGAAGTACGCTCGCTTTCCAAATCTTTTGAACTTGGGAACGCCATTAAAAACGGCATTCCCATAGCCATTGTGGGTGAACCCAACGTGGGCAAATCAACGCTGCTCAACCGATTGCTCAACGAGGACCGCGCCATTGTGAGCGAAATTGCCGGAACCACCCGCGATGTAATCGAAGATACGATGGTGATAGACGGTTACGAATTCCGTTTTATCGACACGGCTGGCATTCGCGAATCATCTGACGAAATTGAAAGCAAAGGAATAGAACTGGCACTGCAAAAAGTATCCAAAGCCAGAGTTGTAATTTATTTGTTTGATGCCCGCGCCGACGAAAAACCAATAAAAAAAGCATTAGAAAGGATTCGCGCAAAGGCGGGAGCGGGGATGCCCATTATTTTGGTGGCCAACAAAACCGACCTGTTAGAACAAACCGACAAAAACTATGAGGAGTATTTCCTTGATGAGCAGGTGCTTAGTATTTCAGCCAAAGAGAATCGTGGCGTGGAAACCCTCATACAACTGCTTGTAAAAGAAGGCACGCGCGGCCTCGAAAACGAAGACCAAATATTGGTGACAAACATTCGCCACGTAGAAGCCCTGCATCATATACACGAAGGCATTGAACGCATCACCGAAGGCCTCGAAAATCAACTCCCGGGCGACCTGTTATCTTTCGAAATCCGCCAGGTTTTAGACCACATCGCCGACATCACCGGCCAAACCATCACCCCCGACGATGTGCTGGGGCATATTTTCAAGAACTTTTGTATCGGAAAGTAGTAATGTAAACTATGGTAAAGCATATTGATATTATCGTAAAGAATATCAATAAACTAACATAAACATAATCGTTCGTTTTTTCATTATTTTTGCTTTTATTTTACAATTATTTACTATAATTTTACAATTATTGATGTTTTAAAGTTGTAAAAATTGTAAATATGAAAATACATCTTCGCGAACGCAAACTTCTAAAGTCTGGCCGAATTAGTCTATTCCTTGAGTATTATAAAGGTTCCCATAAAGTAGATGGAAAGATTAAGCATGAGCGTGAATTTGAGAACTTAGATTTATACTTGTATATAAATCCCAGAAATCAAGAGGAACGACAGCACAACAAAACCACAAAGCAACTGGCAGAAAAAATCAGAACCAAAAGACAATCAGAATATGACCATGGCAGATTTGGTTTCCGTTCTGAATCCCGACTAAATACTGGCTTCTTTGACTACTATAAACAAATGATGGAAGACCGTAAAGATAGTAATGGGAACTATGGCAACTGGGACAGTAACCTTAAGCATTTACAGAAATATTGCCCACGCGAAATCACTTTCCGGGAAATTGATGAAGAGTTTGTAAGAGGATATAAAAGATATCTGGAAAAAGAAGCTAAAACAAAATCTGGATTATTGCTTTCCCAAAACTCTAAGCATTCATACTTCAATAAGCTCAAAGCGTGCATGAATCAGGCTTTTAATGATAGAATTATTGCTGAGAATCCGGCAAAAAGAATTAAGTCAATAAAACAGGGAGAAACGAAAAAAGAGTATTTGACATTTGAGGAATTACAGGCAATAGCCAAAGCTGAGTGTCGGTACCCAGTTTTAAAAAGAGCCTTTTTATTCAGTTGCTTAACTGGTTTGAGGTGGTCAGATGTACAAAAATTAACCTGGCAAGAGGTTCGGGACGAAAAAACAGGTCATCGTTTAGTTTTTAGGCAAAAAAAGACTGATGGCATGGAATATTTAGATATTTCTGCACAGGCAAGAGAATTCTTGGGCAAGAGACAAAGTCCTTCTGAACGTGTTTTTGTGGGGTTAAAATACAGTACAACTTATAATAATGCTCTTGTTTATTGGGCAATGAATGCAGGAATTACAAAACATATCACATTTCATTCAGCCAGGCACACGAATGCTGTACTGTTGCTTGAGTATGGTGCTGATATTTACACGGTTCAAAAAAGGCTTGGTCATAAAGAGTTAAGGACAACCGAGATATATGCCAAAATATTGAATAAAAAAATGAAAGAGGCAGCCAATATCATTCCTGAATTTGAAATTTAAAGGTTATGTGGAAGAAAAAAACAAATCAAAATAAGGAGAAACAGAGCTATCCAACCGATCCGAATGACCCATTGTATTTTGAAAATCCCGAATTATGGAGAAATCCAACAGAGGAATTTATAGCAAATGTATACCTTGCGATTAAGTTAGAATGGGAAAACCTGATGTTTGAAGAAGTCATTGATGAAGAATGGTTAAGAGAATCGTGTGTTAACTTAAAAGAAGCGAATTTATTAAATTACTCAATAGATTATTATCGTAGTCGCTTTCACAGCCTTAAAGAAACGATATTTGAACATCAATTTTCAAATAATATTTATAACTATATTCAAAATGGATTTGCAAAAAATCTTAAAATTTTAAAGGATAAAACTATTTATTCAAAAACCAGTTTGTTTAGTGAATCTCTTAGCATTATTGATATTTTTATCCCTATATTTTTAAATAATTCACTGCAAAAATATGCTGTTTCTAAAGAATTCGTCAATTATATTATTGATGATTTTTCAAAATATCTTTCTTCCAATAATTCCTTAGAAGTTTATTTTTCACCTGACAACCGAATGAGACTTGTGTATAATTCTTTAATTAAGGTTTTAACTTATAACTTGTCGAAAATAGATCTGCAATTAGCGTATAGCCTTGTAAGTAAGGAATATTTTAAAATGGCCGATGAACAAATGCAGTTAAAAAAGGAATACGGATATACCGGTACTTTTGATAAATATGAGAAGTTTTTAGTAGAAAAACAGAAAATCCTTACTAAGAGGCTTTCAAATGAGATTCTAAACAATAAAGGGGGCAATGCAATTCAGGTATTCAAATATCATAAGTTTGAAATCAGGCAAGAAGAGATAAATAGAGTTTTTCGATATTTGATAAAAAATGAATTTATACTAGAAGGAGAAAGCCTTATCGACTTTAAAGCGATTTTTAATAACCGTTTTAATAAAATGATTAGATGGAAAGGCTATAAAAATGAGCTTGTCTATTTTATCTTCTTGTTGAAAAAGAGGGAGCGATTAACTGGCGATTATACAAGACCAATAATACATTCTTTTATTTATACCGATAAAAATAAGGATATCCAGAAGGAAGCAAATTATTTAAAAAAGAAAATGTCTCAATATAGCAAAGGTGCTGGATATCCTAAGAGTGCATTACTCCTCGATAAAGTGCTAGAATACCTTGAGAATTAGGGTTACTTTGAAAAGTAACCCTGTGATTTACTTTGCTTTTTTCCACAACTTTGCTCTTGTTGTACGACGTTGATTTTTCACAGCAAGCGCTTGCTCATGTTTAACTTAAATAATAGAAATCATGAGCGAAACTATGAACGAAATTCGCAGTCGCCTTCAACGAATAGAAGGCCTGCTTCTACAGAAAAAAAAGGTACTTAACTTCGATGAAGCTGTAGCCTTCACAGGCTATTCGAAAAGCTATCTCTATCGGTTAACTGCATCTGGTAACATACCGCACTACAAGCCCAGTGGAAAAGTAATATACTTTGACCGCGATGAACTGGAGAAGTTCTTACTTTCCGGTAAAGTGAAAAGCCAGGAGGAGCTGGATCAAGAGGCCTCAAATTATCTGCTAAATAAATAAATGTGAGATATTTTTTTCCTATCGACCATTTTTCACACAAATAATTGAAAAATATCGCCGACGGGAAAAAAAGGTAATAAGGCTGAATACTTGGCTAAGCAAGCCATGTTCTCGCTACGGTAAACCTTTGCTCTAACGCTTGAAAAATCCACTCGCTATGGCTCGTCCGAAGAAAAAAATCGAAGAGCTGAGAATTCACCAGGTGAATATCCGGCTGACAGAAATCGAATATCAATTGGCCAGAGAACAGGCCGATTTAACAGGCCGGACTGTGGCTAATTGGATGCGTGATTCTGCTTTTTCGAAAAAGCCACTGCGAATGAAAGTCAATAAGATGGATCGGAGTTATTATATTCAGCTTGCTCAGCTAGGAAATAACATTAACCAAATAGCAAAAAAGCTTAATCAAGGTAAGTATACCCGCATTCTGGATGAAATTCAGGCCGTGAATGCATTATTAACCGAAATAAATTCGAAAGTTTATGATAGCCAAGCAGATAAAAGGGACTAGTTTTTATGGAGTGCTGAAATACATGGAAAATAAGGTAGAAAAAGGTGTAGGCCAGTTTCTTCATACTAATATGTATGGACAGAAACCTTCTGAATTGAACAAAGAGTTTGAGCTTATTCAGAGCTTAAGACCATCAGTTAAAAAGGCAGTCTATCACGTTTCATTGAACTTAGGCCACGGTGAAAGCCTAACAGATGATCAGTTTAGAGATATTGCCGAAAAGTATTTAACGGAAATGGGTTTCGATAGTAATCAATTTATTGCCTACCGTCACTATGACCGTGACCACAGTCACATCCATATCATAGCAAATCGAATTAAGTATGATGGATCATTGGTATCTGACAGTAATGACTATAGGCGCAGCGAAAAAATAATCAGACAGATTGAAAAAGACTATAACCTGAAACAAGTGAAAGAAAGTAAGTACTCCCAGAAAAAGGCACCTTCAAAAGGAATGATTGAAAATGCAATGAAAACGGGTGAAGCACCTCTTAAACTCCAATTGCAGGAAATTCTGGAAAAAGCCATCCAAGGAAAGCCCACAACCCAAGGATTCGTTCAAAGGTTGGCAAAAAGTGGAGTAGATGTACGCTTCTACACCAATCGAAATGGTGTATATGGCATGAGCTTTACGCTTGATGGTGTTGCATTCAAGGCTTCGAGCCTGGGACGGAAATTTCAATGGAAAAACTTTAAAAACATAATAGACTATGAATACCAAAGAGACCTTAAAACAATCAACGAAAAAAGCCATCGAGGAAAGGGAGCGAGTTCTCAAAGAACAGGTGGAAAATCTGTATTCTCAGAATATGGAAAACATCGAGGACATGAAAGAAGCGCTTCTGCCCATTCTCACCTCACTGAAGCAAATGATTTTATTCGTGGAAGACGCAAATATGCAAACATTCCAGGCACAGAATCAATTGAGCAGGAGTTTCGAGCAAGCTGGCAATACAATAGAAACCCAGAGAGCGTTGTTGGACAAGGCGAAAAAAGTCAAAACAGCCATCAATTTCAAAATGATTCTGATCGCGATTCTAACAGGTATTCTGGGAGCAGGACTGATTTTTCTTTTTCTGATGAGTTATTTCGATTTCCTAAAGCTATGAATGACCCTGAAGAAGAAGAAAAAAGAAAGCGGAAAAAACGACGCAAAAAATCAAGAGGTATATAAAAAAAGTGAGCAAAGCCACCACTTATGCTCACCAGACATTCATTTTTAAAATTCGTACAAATGCTGAACAAAGATAATCTAATTTTAATTGAAAAGCAATTCCAACAAGCTGAAAAAAAGCTGAATTCAAATGAAATATGTTTACTGAAACCTGCTAATCAGTGGGTAGAAGAAGCCAGATTTTTACCCCCGATAAAGCAACTATTTGGGAACTATTGGCAATCGGGACAAGTATCCATTTTAGCAGGTAATACTGGTGTAGGAAAAACCTTACTGGCTGTTTCTATTGCAGACAAAATCACAAGAAGTGTTGGTTCTTTTTTAGAACAAAAAATCGAAATACACGAGAAAATGCTTTATCTGGATTTTGAATTATCGCAGAGACAGTTTTTCAAACGCTATTCAAACCATCAGTTTTCAAATGATTTCATTCGAGCAGAGCTGAACCCAGACTATACCGGTAAAGGAACCATTGATTTGGATTATATTCTGCAAAAAATGGAAGAGTCAAAAGCAAATTTGTTAATTCTTGACAATATATCTGCCTTATCCCTTAGGAACACCGAAGACACGCAGATTGCCATTGATATAATGCGTGGTTTGAAATTGTTATCCAGAAACGGAAAGAGTTGTCTGGTATTAGCACATACGCCCAAAACCTACAATCAGGAAGGAATCCATGTCGATCACGTAGCAGGGAGTAAGTATCTTACGAACTTTGCAGATTCTGTGTTTTTTATAGCCAAATCCAACTCTGACCACAATTTACGCTACTTGAAGCAAACAAAATCAAGAGATGCTGAGCAGTTAGATGATGTGCTGCTCTGCAGAATTGAAGAAATTGATGGTGGCTTGGATTATGAATTTGTTGGTTTTGATGATGAAGAAAATCATTTAAATAAAGGGAAGGCGATTGAAGAAAAAAAGGAAAAAGCCAAAGAACTAAGAGAAGCGGGACAGTCTATTCGCGAAATCGCTAAAGAGATAGGCGTATCTAAGTCAACAGTAGAGCGATATTTGAAATAAAGTGTCCCATTTTGTCCCGGGGTGTCCCAGGTGTCCCACCTGTCCCATGCGGGACACCTGGGACAGGTGGGACACTTTGGGACAGAAATTGAAAAAAAAGTGTATGGAACTATACAGAGGCAGCAATAGACATCGTTTTGCCACCGAATGTCCATGCGGAAAATCAAACCGTGATGGAAAATTTGTCCCATTTCTCATCAATGGGACACCTTCACCGCAATATGGTTTTTGTCATAGTTGTGGCAAAACTTTTTATCCAGATGGCGAGCATATCAAGCCACATTTAAAAAAATCACCACTTGAAAATGATGTGCCAAAAAAATATGTTCCTGTTGAGAAAGTTAGATCCACACTTAAAGATAATGGGCGAAATAACTTTTTAAACTGGCTTAAACAACATTTCCCCGAAAATGAAGTTAAAAAAGCAATTTTTACTTTCAATATTGGAACCGGTCGCCAGGGGAATACTATCTTTTGGCTTAAAGATATTCGGGGAAACTATCTCACAGGGAAAAGTATCTTCTATGGGACAGATGGACATAGAATCAAAAGCAAACCTATCTTTTCTTTATTTCCGAAGACTAAAGGTTATGGAACGTGCGTTTTTGGTGAGCATCAACTGAACAGAACAAATTGGGCAACGCCAATTGTTCTTGTAGAAAGCGAAAAAGATGCTATTGTGGGACATCTGACCATTGGGAAATATATTTGGTTAGCCACAGGCGGTGCCAACAGCCTTTCTAACGAAAAACTCAGTGTTTTCAAAGATAGAAAAGTAATTCTTCATCCACATTGCGATGATGCGGGTAGAGAAGGTTTTAAGAAAGTATTTAATCGATTGAAAACAATTAGTAAAAATGTTATTGTTCAGGATTTTGATATACAACTAAATAACGGAACAGATATTTCAGATTTATTAATTAATTAATGGTAGTATGGAAGATAAATGTTATGAAAATTTTCGTAAGATGAGAAGACTCCCATCAGTGGAGACTCAGCTTATATTCTGGTTTCAATTGGTAGATAAAGGATTAATATATCCTAACTTATGGCTAAAACGAGCTGGATTCGAGGTTTATATTCGAAAATCCAAATATACTATAAACAAACTGGATTATAATCTCCTAGACATCGGCTATGTAACGATCCATGAGCGACATCGAGGACGAGGATGGTTTAAAAATTTTCGTTTTATAGCCGAAGATATGCAGCCATGGGATGGAGTGATACATCAGGGGATTACGAATAAAAAACTTTTGCAATACTTTAAAAAGCAAGGATTGCACCAATATAATGAAGCCGCTTTTATTAAGTTTAAATGTTAAAGCAAGGTTTGGCTATTTATATGCTTTATTTAAATATTACCTAAGGTTTTCTTCATTTAAAACATTTAATATGAGTTTATTAATGTAGTCAATCCTCCAAAAATTAGTTTCTTTATTAGGCTTTGAATCTGTTTTGTGAAGGTAAATATAAATATAATTGTTTTCCCATTTATACCCATCAATAGACTTATTTTTCGATTGATTATAAGTGATTTCTGGATTAAAGCCCAAGGATTTTATGAAGTAATTTCTTATATTATTAATTTTCGATCTGACGATTTTAGGTTGTTGAATTTCTAATATAATTTTCTCATCATTAATATAATAAAAATTTTTCTCATTATTGCTTAATAAGACCTTATGTTGTAAATCAAAGTAATATATAGAAGAAAATCTTTTATTCAAGGTTATGAGTTTTTCCTGATTTAAAGTATCGCCAATTTCATAATTGAAGTATTCAATTTCAGGAATATTTAGATTATTTGTTTCTAGAATACCCTTAGTCTCGTTTAATGTGTGGAGGACTTGGGGCTTAGATCCATCGATAGGTTGCAAAATTAATATAGGTTGGTTTTGAATATATTTGAACTCATAAATCATAGAATCAATGTATGTGGTGTCCTCTTGAAAGGTAGTGAGATTATGATGTTTATGTTCACTTCTTTTGAATATGAACAGACTATCTTTGATTTTTAATGGAAAAGCTTTTGTTTCTCCTGTTAAATATAAAAAAGAATATACACTATCATTCTTAATAGAAAGTGTTTTCATCCTAATTTCAGTTCCATCTTCATTTACCAAGTTTGCATAGTCTACCCAATGATGCTCATTAAGGTTGATAGTTATAATGTTATTTGAAAGGCCTATGATTAGGCTTAATACTAAGATTTTAAGCATTTTAATTAGTTTTATGCGTTAAATATATAAAAAATATATATTATTAACCATATATATTTGAATGTGTTATGATAATTATTAAATTTGGATACCAATAAGCCAACCTAAAACCAGCCATAATAAATATTGACTTAATAATTGGCAAATATTTTAGTATGCTGGTAATACAAAATAATCCCTACCGAATCCTTGGTCTTTTTATAGGCGCAAATGCCAGAGGACTGCAAAAGCAGCAAGCAAAAATAAAAGCCTACTCAAGAGTAGGCAAAACTATCACTTTAGATACTGATTTTCAGTTTTTAGAAAAAGTTGAAAGGGATCCTGAAGTAATAGCCAAAGCTTTAAACCAATTAGAGCAAGTTCAGGAAAAAATTGTTCATGCGCTGTTTTGGTTTTGGAATTATTCTTCAATTGATCAAGTGGCTTTAAAACATTTATTACAGGGTGATAATGAGAAAGCAATTGAAATATGGGGAAAGGTTGCTTATGCAGAAATCCAGGAACCAACCATAAAGCAATTCGCAGCTATTTTAAACTTATCTACCTTATGTTTTGGAGAGGGTTTCGCTGAAAATGATTTTAACAGAATAGAAAATGCCATTAAGTTAAAAGGTAGATTATTTCAAGATACAGTTTTTAAAGAATTCGTAACAATTATTGGTGGTGACAATGCGGTTTTTACAGCAGATGAAGCAGCATTAAAAACTTGCAAATTAATCATAAAAGAATTGGAGCGTTCCGAGTGGATTATAGAAATCGATCATCAAGTTGAACTTTTTGAAAACTACCCTACAAACATTAGAGAGAAATTGATAAAAGATGCTGTTTCAAAGCCTGTTCAAACAATAGAAGACGCCATTGATAATAGCCAAAAGGAAAGGCAAAAAGCACCTCAAAAAGGATATACGCTTGGGAATGCTTTGGTCAGTGATATTGTAACATATTTGGAGCAAATAGAAGAAATAAAACAAAAGCGTGATGCTGAGTATAATAATGTTGCTACTCGGCTTGCACATGAAATAATGCAGTGTTCTATCGTGTTTTTTAATGAAGCAGAAAACTCAAAAGAAGTGCTTAAAAAA
Organism: Salinivirga sp.; assembly: GCF_055145285.1. Classification (NCBI taxonomy): domain Bacteria; kingdom Pseudomonadati; phylum Bacteroidota; class Bacteroidia; order Bacteroidales; family Salinivirgaceae; genus Salinivirga; species Salinivirga sp. The sequence continues at coordinate 90,710 of NZ_JBSRDC010000062.1, forward strand.
ACTTTTGAACTTGCCGATACAGCCAAAAATATTTGTCCGCCGAATACTTCAGCCATAAAACATATTGAAGAGAATCTTGAAAGGTTGCAGGGCATTGCAGATAATATGTCATTGCACGAAGAAAAAAACGAAATAGAGCAAATTCTAGCACCTCTGGGACCAGCAATTGAAAAAATGGACACAGGTACAAAATCCATCGAAGAAATTTGGGACTTTATGTATCTTGGAGAAAGCATAATTAGACAGCTGGAAGAATTAGATGCCGATCGTAAATTAATAAAGAACGTTAGTAGTGGAATAGTAGATCGAAGCTTAAACCAAGTTGTCAAAAAAATTAATGCTGCTCAAAAATCAACTTCGATACCAAGTAGTCTGCTTTCATTGATAAGGGATGGTGAAACAATTCTTAATAGATTGGAAAAATTTAAAATGGTAGATGAGCTTGTCGATCGTTTATATAAAAACAAAGAAACTTTAAGAAAAATAGAGTCTGAAATAATAATAGAAAAAGCAATTAAGGATGAACAAAGAAAGGAAGAAGAAGCTTCTAAGAATAAAACCGGCTGGTATATCGGTCTAATTATTATTGTCATAATTATAGCAATAGCATTATCAAATCAATCGGATTCAGGTTCTGACACTAACTATAATTCACCAGAATCTTCAAACGCTGGTTATGCTAATGACAAAAAAGAAAAAATATACACGAAAACAGAAGAAGGGTCTGATACAGAAGATTTTGATTTACGATTAAAAAAACCTAATGATGAATATACAGGTAATCAACTCAAAAATGGGAGCTCTCCATACAATAATGTTTATGGTAAAGGTATTTATAGTAAGGAAGACCGAAATTGGCTTCAGTTTAAAAATGGAAATACTTCAGACGCTATAGTACTTTTGGTAAATTATAAAACTGATAGAGTTACCCGAAATGAGTATATAAGGGCCGGCGCAACCTTTAAAATGACCAAAATTCCCGATGGAACTTACTTTATTAAATTTTATTCCGGAAAGGATTGGAATCCACATAAGAAATTAAAAAATGGTGAGATTACAGGCGGTTTTGAAAGAAGAGAAAGTTACTCAAAATCTGATGGATATAATGACTTAATGAAGTTAGAAGATAATGGTTACCAGTATTCTACCGGAGAAATAACATTATACCAAGTCGTAAATGGCAATATGGAAACAGAAAAGGTTTCGGAAAGGCAATTCTTTTAAAAAATGTAATATGAAAAAAATACTATTAGCTTTAATCACTGTCTTTTCTTTAAATGCAATAATTGCACAAGAAAAAATAGACGATAGTAGAATTGATTCAGTGCTTCGAGTGCTGAATGCAAGACAGGAACAACAGGATGAAAGATTGCGAGCTTTTAAATGGTCGATCAGTCAATTAAACAATGCAGTAAAACAAAACCAAAAGGGAATCAAGACATCAGAAGATAGTTTAATCCATGAGATACAAGCCTTGCAAAAATTAATCAACAGTGTAGAGAAGGAGTTGACGGGGGAAATCAATCGTGCGCAACAAACCAGTAAAGAAGGGATAGCTAAAGTTGAAAGCAACTTATCGCAGAATACAACTTACTGGATAATAGGCATTGCAATCGCTTTATTGCTCACTTTGGTGTTGTTTTTCGTACTTCGTTTAAAAGTAAGAAAAAACAAAGATATTACAGAAAATGAGATTGAAACCACCCGGAAAAAGCTGGAAGGTGAAAGTGCTGCATTAGATCAAAAATTAATTGAGGTTTTAGATAAGCAAATGAAGATTGCAGAGGAAGCATCAAAACAGTCACAATCCGAGGATGACGATAACAAACACAAACTGGCACTGAAAGTGGCCGATGAAATCATTCGTATACAGAAAAACCTTTCGCGCATGGATGAAAAGGTGCGAGGCCGAAAGCAACTTATTGCCGCTGTAGAACGCATACGCGACAATTTTAATGCACAGGGTTATGAGATTGTCGAAATGCTAAATAAACCCTACCACGAAGGTATGAAGGTTCAAGCTAATTTTAGGCCTGATGAGAATCTAGAAGCTGGAGAACAAATAATTACGAGAATTATAAAACCACAGGTTAATTACAACGGTGTGATGATACAGTCAGCACAAATAGAAGTAAGTCAAGGAGAATAAAAATCAAATATTATGGCACAGACAAAAATAAATTACGGAATAGATTTAGGAACAACCAATTCCGCACTGGCAAAAATTGAAAACGGGAAACAGATAATTATTAAAACAGATGTGCAGAAAGACACCATGCCATCCTGCGTTGGTTTTAACAAGAAAAAAAGCATTTTAGCTGGAGAAAGTGCATGGAATGGATTGAAACAGGATAAACTAAGAGCAGTAAAAACCTGGGATAATAAATTGTCGAATTTTTTTATTGAATTCAAAAGAACAATGGGAACATCTACTAAAAAGATGAGTTCCTATATGGAAAAAGAATATAATTCAGAAGAATTATCATCTGAAATATTGAAGAAATTAAAAAGCTTTGAAAGTGACAAAAAGATTCAATCTATTGTGATTACAGTCCCTGCAAAATTTACTATTAACCAGAAAGATGCCACACGAAGGGCAGGAGAACTTGCCGGATTTATGCAGGTGGAACTATTACAGGAGCCTATTGCGGCATCGATGGCTTATGGTTTAGATGCTAAAATAAAAAACGGGCACTGGCTGGTGTTCGATTTTGGTGGTGGAACCTTTGATGCCGCTTTGGTAAGAGTAGAAGAAGGTATTATGCAGGTTATCGATACAGAGGGAGACAATTACCTTGGTGGAAAAAATCTTGATTATGCCATTGTAAACGAAATCATCATTCCTTATCTAAAAGAAAATTATACAATAGAAAGTATCTTGGCTGACGATTCAAAAAAAGAAATCCTTCAGGACGCTATGAAATATTATGCGGAGGAAGCCAAAATTCAATTGTCTTTTAATGAAACACACAGTATACTGTCAGATCTTGGCGATATACCCGGGGAGGATGATGAAGGAGAAGAATTTGAATTGGATATTACGGTAAATCGCGATGATATTAAAAAAGTACTTGGTTCATATTTTCAAAAAGCGATCGATTTAAGCAAAGAGTTACTCCAACGGAATAATTTAACTGGTCAGCAATTGGAAACCCTGTTGCTTGTAGGTGGGCCAACCTATTCAACAATTCTAAGGGATATGCTGGAAGAGCAAATTTGCAAGCCTGATACCAGTGTTGACCCAATGACAGTAGTAGCCAAAGGTGCAGCATTATATGCTTCTACCATTGACATTGCGGATGACATTGTGGATGAAAGCCGCGATCGCACTAAAATACAACTGAAAATAGAACATGAAACCTCTACCGTTGAAACACAGGAATTCGTAACCGTTAAAACTGAACCCGAAAAAACCGAAGGAGCAATTCCCAATATAGTATATGCTGAAGTTACCCGAAGTGATAAAAGCTGGAGTAGCGGTAAGGTGCAAATTAATAATATTGGTGAAGTCCTGGAAGTACAATTAAATGAAGGAACCACCAATGCATTTTATGTACAACTTTTTGATGAACAAGGCAATAAAGTGCCATGCGAACCCAATAGTTTTAGTATCATTCAGGGTTCAAAAGTTGGTAGTGCTACTCTTCCTTACCATATTGGTATAGAAATCAAAAGTAGCTCAAAGGAAAAATTCGTGTTTCAGACTATTGAAGGGCTGCAGAAAAACAAATCTATACCGGCTACAGGTATAATTAATGGATTGAAAACTCAACAAGAAATTCGTCCCGGTATAAAAGATGATTTCATTAAAGTGCCTATTTATCAGGGAAATTATCATGCTGAAGGCACTCCGGCCATATACAATGAACACGTCTATGATGTAATAATTACAGGTGATGACTTGCCTTCCCTGCTCCAAAAGGGAAGCCCTGTTGATGTCACTTTAAAAGTAGATCGTTCAGAAAAAATGACACTATCTGCATTTTTTCCCACATTAGAAGAAACCGTTGATATTACAGTTCCGGAAATTGATCAGAAAAGCATTGAAGAAAACTATTTGGAGCAACAAATCGAAAAGGCGCGGCAAACGGCCAATATGCTTGAAGAGGAAAATGCCTATGACAAACCGGAGGAGTTGAAAAAACTCAAAGAGGAAGTCGATGAATTAAAACAGCGTTTCAACGAAAGAAGGACAGATGATGACCGTAAAAAAAATGTATTAGACAGTTTAAAACAGAAAATGATTAAGCTGGATGAAATCGAAGAACACACTAAATGGCCCAAAACCGAAGAAGAGTTAAAGGATGTTTTTTACAGACTTGAGAAAGCTCAAAAAGAGCATGGCGATGAAAAAACAGATAAGGTCGTTAGTCAGTTCAGAGCACAAATACCTGAAGTGATACAGTCGAAGAATGGCAAACTTGCCAGACAAATGATTGATGATATGCGATCATTAAGCTTCGATCTTGTGAGTAAAGATGTTCGGTTTTGGGTTGGCTTTATTTATCATTTCAATGAAAGCTTTGATACACTTCCATGGTCAGATAAAAATAAGGCCAGAGTATTGATCGATCAGGGATTAAAAATTTGCACTAACAATCCAACAGAAGAAAAGTTGCGGCCTGTAATCGCTGCAATTTATCAACTTTTGCCGGATGTAGAAAAAGACAACTTAGGTTTAGATGACAAATCATTATTAAGTGATTAGAGAATGAGCAAACCGATATTTTCAAAAAAAGAAAAAATTCAGCAGTATCAGGTTCAATTCTTCAATGAATTCAATGATGGTGCTGAAATCTACCGGGTAAAAGATCAAGAAAATAATACCCGGCGGCTGAAATTATACCGTAAAAAGGAAATTCCAAAGCAAAGATTTAACGAAAATGGTATTTTAAAGGAAGTCGAAATTTTAAAGCAGGCTGACCATCCAAATATCATTAAGTTTATTGATAGTGGATACATCAAAATTCAGGATACTGAGTATATATTCATGGTGACGGAATTTTTTAGTGGAGAAACATGGCTCGATAAGTTGAAAAGAGAAGGTGTTTTGAACCCCTACAGTGTGATTCCATCCATAATTGAGCTATTAAATGCACTTAATTATTTACATCAATTAGATGACCCGGTTATTCACAATGATCTTTGTCCAGAGAATATTACAATTAGCTTAGATGCAAATTCGGAAAAACCCATTTTGACAAATTTTAGCTCTGCGGTGCATTTATCTAAAGCTACCCGAAATTTCTCATCTGAGTTACTGAACCCTTTTTATATGGCGCCGGAACATTTTAATGGACTTACATTACCACAATCAGATATTTTTGGAGTAGGAGCTTTAATTTATCAATTATGCTTTGGGTTACCCCCTTGGTATTTTGAAACTACTGAAAATGACAATTTTGTCGAAAAACTACAAAAAAAACGACGAAACAAGTTGAATTTTGAGTCATCTCATCCCGAAATTTTTGATGAGCACTTTAAAAATGTGATTTGTAAAGCATTGGCCACTGACATAAATATGCGATTCAAAAATGCTGGGGAATTGTCCGATGCGCTTAATAGAAAAACAGAGGTTCATGTAAGCGATGCTTCTAATCCGAGTGCAAAAAAAGGTTCAAAAGTTAAAGGAAAAGGGTTTGAAGCTATTGCAGGTATGCAGGAAATGAAGGATATTTTGTATAACGACGTTATTCGGGCAATTAATGAAAAAGAACTATATGAAAGCTATGGTTTAACCATACCTAATGGGATGCTTTTATATGGCCCCCCGGGATGTGGAAAAACATTTATAGCAGAAAAATTTGCTGAGGAAGTTGGGTTTAATTTTGTCAAATTAAACCCATCAGATGTAAAAAGTAAGTTTGTTAATGAAACCGAAGAAAAGATTGGTCAAATATTTAAAGACGCAGAAGAACAGGCCCCATCGGTACTTTTCTTTGATAAATTTGATGCTTTGGTTCCAAGCCGTGATAATAATTTACATCATATGAGTGCTTCTACTGTGAATGAGTTTTTGGCACAAATGAGTAACTCCGCAGAAAAAGAGGTATTTATTATTGCTGCCACCAACCGACCGGACAAAATTGACCGTGCGGTGATGCGTGCGGGCAGGCTGGATAAAAAAATATACATCGCACCCCCTGATTTGGATGCTCGTAAAGCTCTTTTTAACCTCTATTTAGAAAAAAGACCTGTAGAGCTTGGTTTTAACTATGATTTAGTCGCAGAAAGGTCTAATCTTTTTGTGGCTGGCGATATAAAATTTATTATTGATGAAGCTTCGCGTAGCGCATTAAAATCGAAATCAAGAATTAATGTAAATACAATACTGGAGGTTATTGCTGATACAACACCTTCGGTTAAAAATGAAGATTTAATATATTATAATGAGCTTCAGCAAAAAATTGATGATAATGAAGGTGATCAACAAAGCAGTAGACCTATTGGATTTAAACATTGAAAACTATGGATACAAATTTTAAAAGAATACTTTTTAAAACAGCCTTTTGTTGCATGGCCTGCGACGGACGTATCGATCAAAAAGAAATCGATGAACTGAAGTTAATGGATCAAAACACCACATATTTTGGTGATATTGACCTTACTGGTGATTTGAAAGATTTAATAGAAGAACTGCAAAAAAAAGGAGTGCAGGTGGTAAATGATCTCTTCCAGGAATTAAGGCAAACCGAACTTAATCCGGTTCAAGAATTATTGATTCTTGAAGTAGCTTTACGTATTATATATGCTGACAAGGTAATAGACGATAATGAAGTGCAGTTTTTAAAGCTTTTACGGGGCAGATTAGCAGTTTTTGATGAAATAATAATAGATCGTTTTGGAAAGGATAACCTTTTGTTTAATAAACAATATGCTCAAAGTATTGAATCAACAAGTTTGGAATCATATCTTGATAAATTAAAAATGCCTAATCAAAGCGATATTGAGGATATCAAAAGTGAGTTTAATTCATAAGTGAGTTAACTATCTTTTAGACATAGCTATATTCGAAATGTTCAAAGTTTTAAATAAGTGGAAGAAACAAGACCCATTAATAAGCTATTTGATTTACTGGACGATTGGCGTCATCTTCCTGCCTACCAACTTGAGCGCAGAGCCGATATTTTCTTTGCTTTGTATCTGGACAAAATCATAAAACAGAAAAAAGATACCGAAATTGACTACATCATTCCTGAATTTCCGGTTCGAGTGGGTGAAATATCAGAGAAGAACCCACATATTAATCAATCCTTTAAAATAGATTACCTGGCCTATGCAATGGCAGCAGAGCGCGTTTTTCTTGTAGAGTTAAAAACCGACCAGCGCTCACGCCGCGACAAGCAAGACTGGTATTTGCAGCGTACAGCTCAGGTTCAGGTAAAAGGCATATTAGAAGGATTAAAAAAAATATACAAGGCTACCCATCAAAAAGTAAAATACAATTACCTTCTGGATAAAATAGAAAAAATCGGTTGGATAAGCAGAACAGAAAAGACGTTCGTAATTAGTAACATCAACATTACTCCCGAAATTCTTTACCTACAACCCTTAAACCTAACAAACGATGATGCAGTCATTTCTTTTGATGATGTAATTGCTGCTTTATCAACCACCGATGATGAATTAGCGAAACGGTTTATAGTTTCTTTGGAGAAGTGGAAGAGTAATGTAAATAAAATTGTAAAAAGATGAATTTAAGAGGCATTTTAATTGAATACTTCATTACGGGAGGGTTTGCTCTCATTTGGGTTTATTTAATTTTGAAACATACGGGTATTTATTCTGAGATAAAAGAAATTGATAATAAAGTAATATTAGGAATTTTTGCTATATCATCGGTTTATATGATTGGATTAATTGTAGATCATATCGGAAAATATTTTACAGAAGCAATTAGGTATTTATTAGTAAATGTTTTTTTTTACGAAAGGCTTAAAGAAGTTGAAAACAAAAGTTTCTCTGTTGCACAAGTTTATTTCTTAAACTCAGAATTAGGCAAACAATATGAAATGAGAAGTAGTCGAGATAGAATTGCTCGTGGTTCAATAATTAATATACTCTTTTTAACAATTGTATTACTTTATTTTTTACCACAAGAATCAAACTACTTTTCCTATACATCAATTGTAGGATCAGTATTATTTTTCCTTTTTATAATGATATGGGTGCGATTTCAATACTTAAGTGGTATATTCCTAAGACAGTGTAAAGAGCTTTTTGAAAAAAACTGATACAAAATAAATAATATGTCTATATTCCAAACCTCCGTACTCAAAAAATACCTCAATGAACTCGATCAAAGTTTGATTGATGAAAAATATAAAGCATTTCAGGCATATTTTGAGAATGCTGAGATGCAGGAACGTATTCGCGATTTAAAAGAAGAACAGTTTCAGGAGGGTTTTCTAAGAGAGTTATTCGTGAATGTATTGGGTTATACTCTAAATCCCAATGAGGGCTTTAATCTTACAACTGAACAAAAGAATGTAGACGACAGCAAAAAAGCTGACGGTGCCATTTTGAAGGATGATAATGTCCATGCAGTAATTGAGCTAAAATCTACCCAAACAACCGATCTGGACACCATCGAAACGCAGGCATTCGGGTATAAAAACCACAATCCTGAATGCGTGTATGTCATTACGTCTAATTTTGAGAAATTAAGGTTTTACGCTCAAAATGCGGTGGACCATATCGACTTTGATCTTTTTAACCTTTCGAAAGAAAAGTTTTCGGTACTGTGGCTATGTTTGTCAAAAGACAATGTAATCAATGATATTCCACTGAAGATTAAAAATGCTTCGGTATTACAGGAGGACCAGGTAACCAGGCAACTTTATGCGGATTATCAAAAATTCAGACAAGACATTTTCAATAATTTGGTTGAAAAGAACCCTGACACCGACAAATTACTGCTATTTAAGAAAACCCAAAAGTTGCTTGACCGTTTTTTGTTCATCTTTTTTGCTGAGGACAGGCTATTGGTACCACCCAACTCAATAAGTAAAATTGTAGACCAGTGGAAAACGCTCAAAGAAGATTTGGATGAATACGTACCACTTTATGAGCGTTTCAAAAAGTATTTTGGCTACCTGAACACCGGTTACAAGGGCAAACAATACGAAGTATTTGCCTATAACGGCGGTTTGTTCACAGCAGATGAAGTGTTAGACAACGTAACAATTGATGATAATGTTTTATTGGAGCACACCCTAAAACTAACTGCATACGATTTTGAGACCGATGTGGATGTCAATATCCTGGGACACATTTTCGAGCACTCTTTAGGTGAAATTGAGAACATTCAGGCCGAAATAAAAGGTGAAAAAGTCGATACACAAAAAACACGAAGAAAGAAAGATGGTATTTTCTATACGCCCAAATACATTACCAAATACATTGTAGAAAAATCCATTGGCAAACTTTGTGAAGACAAAAAAGCTGAGTTAAACATTACAGATGAACGTTTTGGCCATTCCGGTAAAAGAACTAAAAAAGGCGTTGATGATTTACAAGCTTATCGTGACTGGCTATTAGATTTAAAAATATGTGACCCTGCTTGTGGTTCCGGTGCTTTTTTAAATCAAGCTTTGGAATTTTTAATTAGCGAACATCGATATCTTGACGAAATAACAGCAAAATACCATAAAGTGCCCATGGTGCTTAGTGATGTTGAATCATCAATTCTTGAAAACAATATTTACGGTGTTGACCTGAACGAAGAATCCGTTGAAATAGCCAAACTCTCACTTTGGTTGCGCACCGCACAAAAAGGCCGCAAACTCAACACCCTGAGCAGCAACATTAAATGCGGAAATTCCCTAATTGATGACCCTGAAATAGCCGGAGAAAAAGCATTCAAATGGGAAGAAGAATTCCCTGAAGTGTTTGAAAATGGTGGTTTTGATGTGGTGATTGGGAATCCGCCTTATGGCATTTTTATAGATAAAAAATCACAGGAATACTACATAGATCATTATCCTCTCACTAGTTATAAAATTAATTTGTATATACTATTCGTAGAGAGGATGCTGCAGGTATTTGAAAAAGGAATTGTACATTTTATTATTCCAAAGTCATTACTTTTTAATACATACTATAAGGAAATTCGAAAAGCACTCATTCAAAGAACCAATATAAATGAAATCTATACAATAACAGAGAAGGTATTTGAGGATGCTGAAGTAGGAAGTAGCCTGTTGCTACAGTTTGTTATTGCGAAAGATAATAATCCAACAAATACAATCAGGTTACTAAATGCAAATAAAATTGAAAATTTTGTTTCCAAATTTGGGTTAACTGAAAACAAGCTACCACAAGATTACTTCCTAAAAGTACCAAATTGTGAGATTTCTGTAACTTCTGCTGATTCTAAATCGATTTTACGAAAACTTCACGAATTAAATTCGATTAAGGATTATTATACTATAAAAAATGGTTTAAATCCTGGAAATGTAAAGCATATATTAATATCAGACACCAAAAAATCTGAAAACCATAAACCAATTATTTGGGGCAAAGATATTTCTCGTTACAGTTTAAACTGGTCAGGTCAATTTATCAACTATGATGAAAATATTCGAAACACTATATCCTTGGATGATATTAAATCAAAAAAAGGTATGAATAGGCAATCAAAGATTGATTTTGCATTACGATCACCAGAGATTTTTGAAACAACTAAGGTTTTAGTGAGAAAAACAGGAGATTCTTTAATTGCATGTTTAGACGATCATAAGTATTATTTCGATACTTTAGTTCATGGAATATACTTGCGAAATAAGGAATATTCGCTAGAAACGTTACTTGCAATTTTGAATTCGAAACCAGCAACCTATTTTTATAGATTATTGCATGACATAAAGGGTAAAGTGTTTGCAAAAATTAGTTTAGATAACCTTTCTTCATTTCCATTGCCTGATTTATCTAGTCAAGAAAATGAAATGTTCAGTGATAAGGTAGACTTTTTAACTATGAAAACAAATGATTTAGAGGCTTTACAAGGAAGTTTTCTTGGTTTATTAAAAAGCAAGTTTGATGTTAATAAAATAAGTAAAAATTTAAAGGTTTGGTATGATCTGTCTTTTAGTAATTTCCTTAAAGAATTGACAAAAGCCAAGGTGAAACTTTCTCTATCAGAAGAAGCAGAATGGATGCAATACTTCAATGAGCAAAAACAAAAAGCTCAGGAGCTTCAAGCTGAAATAGAAAAAACAGATAAAGAAATCGACCAAATGGTTTATGAATTATATGGATTGACGGAGGATGAGATTAAGATTGTGGAACAAAGCATAAATTAATGATATGAAAGCAGGTGAACTTCAAATATCCGATTTTTTACAAGCTCCTAATGTGCAATTTATCATTCCTGTTTATCAGAGAAACTATGATTGGACACATAGTGAATGTGAACAACTTCTGAATGATATTATTGACGTAGAAAAAGACGATAGAGGCTCACATTTTATAGGTAGCGTTGTTTTTATTCATGAAGGAACTTTTAGAACTAAAGAGGTAAGAGAACTCCTAATTATTGATGGGCAACAAAGACTCACTACAATCAACATCTTGTATGTGGCGCTTTACCGTTTTGCTAAAGAAAATGGAAATCCTAATGAGGCAGAACGCATTTACAATATGTTTTTAACGAATCAATACGTTCAGAATGAAACAAGTAAATTAAAACTAAAGCAAACCGATACAAGTTCGATTGCATTTAAAGCCATAATGAACGGGATTGAACACGATAATCTTCCCTACTCCAATGTAATTGAAAACTACAACTATTTTAAAGGTGTGATTACTGAAGAACTCTTCGATACAATAATCAACGGTCTTAATCGCCTGATATTTGTTGAAATTTCTTTAGAACGAGACAAAGACGATCCACAACGGATTTTTGAAAGCCTAAACTCTACCGGTCTTGATTTATCGCAATCCGACCTTATCCGGAACTTCATTTTAATGGACTTGCCACCAAAAGAACAAAACAAAACCTTTGAAACCATTTGGAATCCAATAGAAGAAAATGCCAAAGACTTAAAAAAGCAAAAATCATTAGTTTCAGATTATATCAGAGACTACCTCACTTTAAAAACTAAAAAAATACCTAATAAAAATAAGGTCTATCTCGAATTCAAGCGACAGTACCCAGATAAAAGAGCAGAAAGCTTTCATCAGGAATTAGAGAACATTAAATCTTTATCCTACCACTATCAAAAGTTTATCAATCCCTCGATTGAAAAAGATAGTGAAATCAGGAAAGAATTAGAATACATTAGCCGGATAGAAATTAATGTGGCTTACCCTTTTCTTTTGCAGGTGTTTGAAGACAAAGAGAATGGGTTGATAGATAAAGACGAGCTCATAAAAATATTAAAGCTAATTCAGAGCTACACATGGAGAAGATTCATCGTTGGGCTTCCTACAAACGCCTTAAATAAAATATTTATGACATTGTATGGAGAGGTTGAATTTGATGATTATTATAACTCTGCTGCTACTGCATTACTAAAAAAGAAAGGTAGTGCCAAATTCCCAACTAATGAAGAAATTAAAGCAGCATTAAAGGATAAAGATGTATACACAGCTCAAGCAAAAAACAGAAACTATTTTTTCGAGCTTTTAGAAAATTTTAATAACCCGGAATATGTTGATACCAAAAATGAATTAATAACCATTGAACATATATTTCCTCAAAACCCAACGGACGAATGGAGTGAGCAATTATCGCAAGATGAGTATTTCAGCTTCAAAGAAAAATACTTACACACCATTGCTAATCTAACTTTATCTGGCAACAATGGGGCGCTGAGCAACAAAAGCTTTCAGGAAAAGAAAACGATGAATGTTGATGGGAAAGAACAAGGTTATAATTACAGCAAACTTTGGTTGAATAAATACCTTCAGAAAATTGACCATTGGGACATTGGAACTATGAATCAACGTTTTAATCTAATGTATGAGCGATTTATACAAGTATGGCCTTATCCGGATGTGCAAATTGAAGAGATTAACCAAGAGGATGAAATAAATATTTATGATGCTGAAGCACCCACATTCAAAAAGCTTGAATACTTTATATTCGACAACACCAAAATTGAAACCGATGCCATTGCACAAATGTATTTTCATGTTATAGGAGAACTATATAAAAGAAATACGCAACTGCTAATTAGTAATCAGGATATCTTGAAAATTACGAGAAACAAAAACGATTTTCGCTCACCCCAGGAAGTCGTCAATAATTGGTTTATCGAAGCTAATATAGATAGTAATAGCAAGTTTAAAGTTTTAAAAAAGCTGCTCACCTTATTCGAATTAGAAGAAGAGCTAATTATTAAGTATGGCAGTGATAATGGTAATAATAAAACAGCTAATCGGCATATCGTGCGAAAAAAATACTGGCAACACATTTTAGAAAAAATAAAAAATACTCATCTTTTCGAAAATGTAAGCGCATCAAAAGATCATTGGATAAGTACGGGTGCGGGCAAAGCCGGTATTGCATATACTATGGTCGTTTCAAAAAGTTTTGCAAGAGTTGAATTAACGATTGGTAGTTCCAGTAAAGAAAAAAATAAGCGGTATTTTAAAAACCTGCTTATTCATAAAACTGAAATAGAAGAAGCATTTGGCAACGTACTCGAATGGGAAGAATTACCGGATAATAAAATGAGTCGAATAAAAATAGAAGATAAAACTGTAAACGTTTTTAATGAAGAAACATGGCCAGAAATCGACAAGTTCTTTATTGAAAATTTGCCGCAATTTGAAAAGGCATTTTCACCGTTTATAGGGCAATTGAAATGATAGTGCAAGTCTGTTTCAATCATGTCTACTATATAGTCTATGAAACATATGCTCTCCTAAAAAATGGAATTAAAAGTAAGGAGGGATAATTATTATGTATTTACATTCCAAGTCTCATCCTAAATACTTGTAAATCATGATGCAATGTTGCATGCTCAATCTTCCTGAAGTCTTTATAACAATCAAAATGTTTTCCGCTGTTACATTTCTTAAAAGTTAATCCACTTCCACAATAGCACATATCATGTAATCTCAATTTATTAGGGCTTGTTAAATGAAATTGTATCAGATTTGCAATTTTCATATTATTGGTTGTCTTTAGAATATCATGGTACCCCTGAATAATGCCGAGTTTGTCATGTCCATACTCATTAGTCTTGTATTGCTTATTTATTTCATAATAGGAATTATTTTGAAAATATGGAATTACAATATCTTTTATAAACATAGACAAGGTGAAAATCTTCGTTTTAAGTAATATTTGAGCTTTTGCTTTTGTGGTAAGACAACATGACCCAGTATCAGTGTATATATGACGGTTAGCTACACGTGGAATTCTTTCCCCTTCTTCATAAACGTGAGGAAATTCATATGGATACTTAGAAATGTTTATTTTAACATCGTATGAATCATATGATGAAATAAACAATTCTCCCTCTATGGAATTATCCTTTTCATTATATGAAAGTGTTGGATAGTTTCTGATAACTTCTTGAATTTGATCCTTAATATCCATAGGGTTTTGGTGTGACTGAAGCTGTCCCTATGGCAGCTCCTAAGTTATTACTCACATCTTCTTCATTAGCATCTTGTCCTAATGGAAATCTGTTCCCAAATTGATTTTTTCGCAGTATTTCAGATCCTTTCTTGAAATTTCTTTCATCATTTGCCCGGTCTAAATCAGTTAATAAACTTTTGAATACATTCAAGAAGTTTATTTTTCTTATAGATGAATAATCTGCAAATACATCTTCGCCAACTGGTGTCGTTGGGCGGATACATTTAAACCCGTTGGACTTGTTTAATTCAGAATCAATATTTCTGACAGTTTCACGTAGTGCCTTATCATCATTTTCATCCTCCACATAATGATTTGTTGCAAGAATAGTAAATTCAAATCCACTAGGAAGTTTTAGGTTAGAGTTCTTTATTTCACGATAGTTTTTCCAGGCTTTTAAATACCTTACAATCCTTTCTAGTTGTTGGGTCTTTTTGTTATTAAACCATTCATAAAATTCTTTCGGATCACTTTCTATCCAGCCTTTTGATTTGTGTGCTAATTCAATTTGATTGCCATCTTTATAGTATATTGGTAAGTCAATATGATGTCCATCGCTGAAAATAACTCTTACGCATGTGTCTTTTCTAATAGGATTCTGTGAGGCGTGATCTTCCACAGATTGATATACCCAATCATGCCAAGTATTTACCGTTCGTTTAATATTTTTATCTTCTTTTTCAATGAAGTACACTCCATAATCCAGATCGTACTTTAATAATGTTTCATTATTGTCATCCTTTACCGGGATTGGATTGACCGTTGTGTTCATTTCGAATGAGCCTTGTCCATGAAACTTCGGTTGTAATTCATTTGGCTTGTTCTCTTTAAACCAATTTCGTATTTTCTTTTTAATGTCTTTGCGACTTTTCTTAAGCTTTTCTTTCCGGCTACCCGATAGCTTAATTTCCTTGTTAAATTTTGTAAATTCTTTGTGTAAAACAGCCATGAATTATTTTCCTTTCTTTATATTTTGTGAGATAAATCGTTATTAATGTATTTGAAATCAACCAATTCACCCTTAGTTTGATAAGGATGGCGATTAGTGTAATAAGTTCCTGATAAATGCTTTTCTTTTCCATCTTTAATGAACTTAATTACTTCAGTGCCATAATGTGGTGGAAATCCTTGATCAATGCTTCCTTCATTAAGGTAATTGTATACTAATCTGTAATGTTGTTCATCTTCAGTCTTTTCAACAAACATACCTTTGCTAGTTGAAGGAGATGAAACTTTACCATCTGTATTAAGTGTAAATGTTGTGACTGATATTCTATATCCCGTTTGGTTGATGATTTTAATCTGTTTCTTTTCACCAGTTATTTGATTTCCATTATCATCTATGTACTGATACTTTAGTATTCCTTCATATCTACCAGAGAAATTATCTATCCAATACATCCACTGAAATGGGATATACTTCCATAGGTATTTTGATATGAAAAATAATAGTGTGGAAACAGTACCCCCGATGGTTAAAGATATGCCCCATCTATCTTTTGCTAAATATATTAAAATTGCAATGGTTGCTATAAAACTGACTAATACGCTTGACTTAAAATAGTTAAAATAGCACTTCATTATTTGCCTTCCTTTCTAACACCTTTAAAGGGATTGTCATTTGATGTTTTTACATCCATAAATCTTCCTGTTTCTAAATTGCGTTTTACCCATAGTTCTGTTTTAGGATTCTTTACTTGGGATCTTTTTCTAACCGAGCCTTTTCGACTGTCATCTTTGGGTGGATTTGTTGCCATATTTATTATCTTTATGTAATTAAACCTTACTCACTAATTATATGATTGAACATGAATAAAATTCCAGAAGAAAAAGCTACAAAAAATGAGAAAAGTAAAATTATTACGATTCTATCAAGCTATAGTAACGGAGATTGGGATGAAATACTATCGCGTGTTAATGATGGAATAAAGCATAGATTACGATATACTAGTTTTGGAGCCCATTCTCAAAAAGAATTAGGTGAACCTGCAAATATGTATTATGTAAAAAAGACTATAGAAAAAATTTATAGTTTTGAATGGCGATGGGATTATGAAAATGTGTCTATAGTTAAACATATGATAACTATTGCTAATAGTTTAATTTCAAATCAACTTGATCATTATGAAAGAAAATGTAAAAATGTTGAGGCAGGGTTTGAATTTAATGATGGTCTTTATTATGATGTTTTTGAGGAAGTTTATGACGAAAAAATAGATGAGTTAATCAAATGTATAGAGAGAATAGTTGCTGAGATTGAAGAACTAAGCTTTTATTGGGAGGCTATAAAAGAAGGTAAGAAGTCAAGAGAAATAGCAGAGCTGATGGAACTTCCCGTAAAAGAAATATATAAAAAGAATGATAGACTAATCTATCAAGCTAAAAAGAAATGTATTAATAATTAGGAGATTATGAAAAATCGAGAATACTTTAAACTATTGACAGATATTTCTGAAGAAGCCAGTTTGAATTTACCCTTTGAGGAACTGGAAGAAACTGATAATGCTGATTTGATTAAGTTTGCTAGATTTCAGGCATTTAAGGCAAAAGGCAAACTATACCGAGATATTGGGGAGCAAAAAATTACTCAGTCAAAAAACAGGATTAGAAACGAGATGGATCGTTTGATTGATTTGCCAATTGAAACTTTAAGGTCAAGGCTAGGGAGAATTATTCCACAAACTCAATTTCGCAATCTGGATAAACTAGATAGAGGTGAGATGCTTAGTTTAATTGAAGATTCTTTAATCTTGGAAGATTTATCAAAAAACAATGAATAATCCACGAAAGCTTGCCTTATCCTTACTTGAAGACTTTGGTATTACAAATCCGCAAGATGTTGATGTTATAGATATTGCATATGCATTAAATATACCTGTAAGACATAACCAACTTAAGGGTTGTGAAGGTAGAATAACCCATGCAAAGAATCAATCCATGATTACATTAAATAACTCCGAAAAATTCATTACACGACAAAGATTTACTATTGCTCATGAAATTGGACATTATTTAATGCATCGTAAAGAGCCTATAAATCATAATGATGATATTAGTTCACTTTCGTGGTTTAATAATAAAAATAATCTAGAAATTTTAAAACAAGAATCTGAAGCAAATGAATTTGCATCGGAACTTCTATTACCAACAGATCAGTTTTTAATCTGTATAGAATCACAGTATTTTTCCCCTGAACTAATTCGAAGCGTTTCCGATAGGTTTAAAGTTAGTAGAACTTCTGTAATTCATAGGTTTGTAGAACATGGAAATCATCCTATTTGTGTATTTTATACTAGAAACAATAAAGTACATTATTGGCGTAAATCAGAATTCTTCAAGTATTATATAAAAAATATTACAAAATTACCGCCACCGGGGGATTCCGTATGTGCAGAATACTTCAATGAAAATACTATTTATCCAAATGAAGAATCTAAGCAAGAAATTTCAAAATCAACATGGTTAGAAGTAAACAATGAATATGCAAATGATATTTTCTATGAGTTTTGTTTAGTGCATTCGTCCGTCAATCTTGCAATTAGTGTAATATGGGAAGATTAATACTAACTGGTAAATACATTCTGTCCAGTTTTTTAATTAAAAAACTGGACATTTTTTATATATTTGTGGAAAGAATATATGAATGCAAGTTACTGATTCTATAAGAAATACAATTAATAAACTTCCTGTTAGTTATGTGTTCACCTATAGGGATTTTAACCCTGAGGTGAATGGCCGTGAAGCGATTATTAAAGCATTGAACAGAATGGTTGCTAAAGGGGAGATTGCAAAACTTTCAAAAGGCAAATATTATAAACCCAAAGAAACCAGTTTTGGTTTGGTTCCGCCTGATCAGTACCAGGTGGTGAAAGATTTATTGGGTAGAGGAGATAATGTTGTCGGGTACCTGACTGGTTATTCAGTTTACACAAAGCTTGGTTTAACCACCCAGGTAAGTAATACAATACAAATTGGGCGCAACGAAACGCGTCCGGCTATGCAGCGTGGAATGTACAAAATCAGCTTTGTGAATCAAAGAAACACCATTACAGAAGAAAATATACCGCTTTTACAGATTTTGGATGCTATCCGTTTTATAAAGAAGATACCCGACACCACAATTAATGATGCGTGTAAAAGGTTATTTGAAATTGTGAACAGTCTAAGTGAAAATGATCAAAAACAAATGATTCGCTTGGCAAAAAAATACCCTCCTTTTGTTCGGGCTTTATTAGGTGCTATGCTAGAGTCATTAATGAGTGATAAGGCTGTTGAGCCGCTTGCAAATTCACTTAATCCAATTACAAAATATAAAATAGGAGTGTCAATCAACCGCTTGCCGAATGCAACTAAATGGAATATACAATGAATCTACACAAACAAGCTAAATTATTTAATGATGCA
The DNA here is from genome assembly GCF_055145285.1 of Salinivirga sp. NCBI lineage: Bacteria > Pseudomonadati > Bacteroidota > Bacteroidia > Bacteroidales > Salinivirgaceae > Salinivirga > Salinivirga sp. Next base: position 109,707 of record NZ_JBSRDC010000062.1, read on the forward strand.
ATTCAAACGGCTTCTAGTCATTTGAAAATCAATCAAGAATTTATAGTGATGGATTATTGGATAACATACATGCTATGGAACTTGTCAAATTATCAGAATCGTGATCAGGTTGTATTTAAAGGTGGCACATCGCTTTCAAAAGCCTATAAAACAATCAATCGTTTTTCTACAGATGTTGATCTGGCAGTTATTCAAAACCCTGATTTTTCTGGTAACAGAATTAAGAATGAGATACGAAAAATTGAAAAGACAGTTGCCAACGGATTATTAGAACTGGAAATTCCAGGGCTTACCAGTAAGGGGTCTCGTTTTCGCAAGAGTGCTTATATCTATCCGGTTAATGATAAATTTGAAGATGAAAATTTCGTAATTATTGAGACCAATTATTTTGCTAACCCTTACCCTTATGAGGAAAGGGAAATTGAAAGCTTTATAGCTGCATTTTTAAGAGAGACTGGTAATGAAAAAGCAATCAATGATTTTAATTTGCAATCTTTTCGAATTAATGTTCTGGATCGCTTCCAAACTTTAATTGAGAAACTCGTTTCGCTTATTCGTTTTTCTTTTCAAGAAGATTCCTTGGAAGGTATTAGATCGAAGATAAGGCACTTTTATGATCTGTATTATTTGTTGCAAACAAAGGAGGGCAAAGAGTTTATTGCCAGTGCGAATTTTAGAGAGCGTTTCAATAACCTCCTTTTGCACGATCAACAATCATTTGATGAGCCCAAAGGTTGGGGGCAGTATAAGCTGAGTGAGTCAATATTGGTATCTGACTTTGAGAGGGTTTGGGAAAAGCTAAAAGATACCTATGTTGAGGAATTATCCATTTATGCATATGCGAAAATTCCTGATGAACAACTTGTTGCAGAATCTTTTCATAGATTAATATCTCATGTTCAATAGAACTATTAATACACACTTTTTACAACTATTTTACAATTTTCGGTAATTTGGTGTAGTGTTAATCGTCTGTATGTTAGATGTTAATGCTAATTTAAATACATTTTGTATCGGGAAGTAATTGATTTTCAAATTTTTAATCCCGGCATATTGATGTGATAAATATCCCATCCACCATATTCACTTGGCTTGAGTTTAAAAAATCCATCTCCTTTATAAGTAATTGCTTCTGTGTTTTTGTGAAATCGGCCATTCAAATGAATGCGAAAATCAATTTGTGCATCTGTTTTATCCTGATTAATTGTGATTTGTTTTATTTCATTGGAGACGTTCTCAAAGTAATCGAAGGCATTTAGAAAAGTGTTGATCTTTTCAATAACAGTTTTTTCATCGACTGGTTCATTTATCGCATTTTTGTGGTTTTTTGTGTCAACATAAGTCAAGTCATACCCCTTACCATCAATACTTGTATGCTTATTCAACGTTGAACTGAAAAAATTTCCATAGGCCATTTCAATATCATACTTTGCATTGGGGTGAAACTCTTCGTATATAAAATTGGTTGACATGCCTGGGATATTCATATTATCAATTTCGTAATCAAAAAGTTCTTCGGTTATAAAACGATAGAGTTTCTCATCATCTACTTCACATAAAGTGTCCAGGTAAATATTGTTTTCGCTCATTATAGCGAATACTCGTTCAAGTTCTTTAGAAATTTCGTTAGGGTTTAACTCATTTATCTTTTGATAAGCAGGTTGGCCAATGTACTCCCAAATGCTGATTTGTTCTGTAGTGCTGTTGAATTGCTTTTCGAACTCATCAATATAATTTAACCATTGATTTTCCAATTCTGGCGAAATGTTGCTTTCACCCCTAAAGTCTGCTCCATACTTCTTTTGCAATTCTTGTTTCTTAAGTTCATTATCAATTTTCTGATTCAAGTCCTTGTTTTTTTCTTTGTTCATGTTGGATAATTTTTGCGGTAAAACCTTAAGTGATGTCAATATGCTTACCTTATGATAAATAACCAAGTTAATAAAAATATTTCATCCGTTTATTTTTAATTTTCAATGGTCGGATGGAACCTCCTTTTAATTAGCAACCAGGCTTTTAACTGCATTCTTGCAAATAATCATGTTCGTGCCTTGCTCCGCTGAAGCTTCGCAAAGGCGCAGTGTGTCAAAAGCCTTGTCATGGAGGTTTCATTTAGTATTTTTATTACAGATTTTGATAATATCTGTCAAAAACTAAAGGATACATACACCAGGAAACTATCTGCACTTGCTTATGCTGAAATACAAAAAGAACAATTCGTTGCAGAATTGTTTCGGAAGTTAATACAGCAATTCATACAATAAAACTATTTGATTTTTATATTTTTGATGTTTTTTGTGAGTTACTGTTAGGTAATTGTGAGTAAGGTCTATTCTCAATTTGTATCAGAAAGTAAACTTAATATTGAAATCATGTTTGATGATATGGATGAATTAGAAGGAAATAAACCTGAAAACCTGCCAATTTATAAAAAAGGACGGGAGATTTATGATACGGTAAAAGAGATTACCGATTTAATGCCGGAAGATAACGAGATTTTGCAGGATATTAGAATGCAAATGTTATCAGATGCAGCTACGCTTACGGTCAAGGTTGCAGGTGCTGAAGGAGGCGATTTATACGATATCAGAATGCAAAATGCAGCTTTAATCCGTAAGGCGGCAATGGATTTAATGATACAAAACCATTCACTGGAAGATTTTGGGTTTGAGTATGTTGAATATTTTGATATTGTGCGCAAGTTGATAGAAGAATACCGGTTATTGTTCATCGATTGGGCGGCAGGTTTCGATAAATGGAACTATATAATTGATCGCTGGGGCTTGTTTAATCCACCGGGCGTAGGTCCGCACGATAAAGACCCGGACGACGATATACCCTTCGATCCAGATGAATTTCTTGAGTAATTTAAAGCCGGTTTAATGAAATTTTATCGGATTTATTTGTTTTTGTATGCAAACAGAAATATCAAACACCCTATTGCTGAGCATGGAACCATTTTCTCACTAACATGCAGGAGTGTGTATTTTTTTCTTTATTGATAATAAGCAACTCCCTACGAATAATCTGCCCATGAACTTTTACCGTTGTAGTCTGTCACAGGAAGCACCTGTTTGCTGTAATGAAATGAATTGACAAGGCCGGATACCTCTTGTTTAATCATATCGATACTATTATTTATCAGGTCGTTGCGAAAGCCTTTGTTTCCAAGTGTTGCAACATAATCGGCCGATATAATTCGGCTCAGTATTTTACCAAGTCCTACTTGTTTACGCTGTGGTAAATTTTCGTCGACGGTAAAATTTGTCAGTCCCTTAAAATGTGACGATGTGCGTTGGGTCAGGTCGTAGTTTTTCAGAAAAGACGCAAGATTCATATTTTTAAGCCGGTTCATTTGCCTGGTCACCATTTCAGTAATTTGGGTGTAGAGCATTTCATTGGAGCCTTCGAAAACCTGGAAAGGTCGGGAATCAATAATTCCTCTTATGGCCACACTTTCTGTTTTATATCCATTGGCGCCTAAAAGTTGTGTCAGGGTTTGTGCCGCTTCATGCATCAATTCTGTTACATGGGCTTTCATTGTATTGGCTTCTACTGTGGCACCTGTGAGGTTATGTTCTATGCCGCTTGCCTCACTGCTACGTGCGCACATGGCTGAGCTTATGGTAAATGCACTTTGAATACGGGCAACCTGTTGCTTAACCTGGTCCAGTGCAATCAATGGCTTACCACGAATAAAGCGGTGCTGTGTGTGATAAAGGGCATCATCCAGCATGCGGCGAATAAAGCCGATGGCCATACCTGGAAATTGAAAGCGGCTTCGGTGCAGCAAATCCATGGTAAGTTTTAAACCCGTGGTATCGGGTTCCAGCTTATAGTCTTCAGGAACATGAATATCTATAATATTTTTGCCGTAAGGGATCGGGTACAGTCCCATATTATTGTAAACCTCATCTACAATAATTTGCTGTTCAGGACTTTGAGTATCAACTATAAAAAAATCAATATCGCGGGCGAGTTCTCCGTTGGGGAGTTGCCGGCGCGAAGTCATTAACCAGTAGTCGGCCATTCCTGTGAGGCCCTGCCAGTGTTTTACCCCTTTGATATAATATTTCGAACCTTCACGCAGATTGGTAGTTTGCATATTCAGCGCATCGCTTCCATATCCGGGCTCGGTGATCATCAGTCCACCCATGTTTTGTTTATGCAGAAAACGGTGAAAAATATCCTCTTTAATGGGTTCCCGGGCATATTTGGCTACAGGACCCAAAAACAGTCCCATGTTGATACCAAACATTAACGAAAGGGGCAGTGATTCATACGATGCCACATCCATCAGTGTTAATAATTCCCTGGCATTGCCACCGCGCCCGCCATACTTTTTGGGAATGGCTACTGAAAAAGGATTGGTCGCCATAATATCTCGCAATACAGTTGCAGGAAAGCCACGGTGACGTATGAATTTTTTTATATCGTCCCTTTCATAGAATACACTCTTTAAAGTTTGCTTAAATGAGTTGATGAAATCATTAAAAGGAAGCAGTGCTTCTGTGTTGTAGGTGGTCATTGGTATATGTTTTTTTGTGGTATGTTCGTTCCATTCTTTGCTGTTGCTCTCAATTATTGATTGTCAAAGAGCAAGCTGTTATTAAAATAACAAGTTATGTTTCAGTATGTTTTTTGCATGCGCTTTAAATTATATTGAGCCATGAATTGATGCTAGTAGGCGATTGGCTGACAGAGAGAAAGAAACGTTTTGACACTTGCAATATATTTGAATGGTTTTGTAAAAAAGCCATTGCCTGTTAAGACAATGGCTTTTAAAACGAGATAATCCAAATTGATAAGTCCTGTCAGAAAGAGCTGTTTTAGTTTCCTACATCTCCATTGGCATTCCCGTTAAAGGTGTTGCCTACAAGGGTTGGAGATGAATTGTCGTTGTAAATTCCCCATCCTGCTGAGTGGGAGATGGTGCAATTGCTAATTGTGGGTTCGCCCGAAGACACGTTTTCAAGGTTAATATTTCCGTTATTGTAGGTTGTAGCATACCCTCCACCATAGGATATATTGCAATAATTGAGTAACGAGCCATTCATGGTATTCGTTTCAAAGAATATTCCATCCCAGTCACCGGGTTGTTCTCCTCCTGCAGGGGCCGATGTGGTAAACGTGATGGGTAAGGCTGATGTACCATTGGCGATAAGTTTTCCAAATTCTGAAGCTCCTACAGTAATTTCAGAGCCTTGTGTAAATTTTACCGTGCTACCGGCTTGTATTTCAAGAGTAGAACCTGATGCTGATTGAATGCTTAGTGAGCCATCTATCACATAAGCTGCATTCTGGGCGAGCCATGTTTCGCTGGCGTGCTCAAAACCATCTCCATGGACCAAAATGCCAAGATCATCTTCTCCATAAACATTACCTGCTCCTAAGGTGTGGGCCCAGTTGCCATATATTTGCATCACATAATTGTCTACATCGTGGATATTATTATTGGTGAATGATGCGAATTTACCGACATCGTCGAGGGTAATGCCGTAAGTTGCCGATATCCTGATTTCTGTATTGTCAATAGATACTGCAGCTCCATCAATATCAATAGCTCCCACATAGGAAGCATAGCCACCTGCGGCTTCTACAATGCAGTATGTGAGTTCGCTGCTAACGGCTCCACTTCCAAAACTGATAAAGTCCCATTGCCCGCCTTGCTTCTGAGCTGATGTTGATGTGAAAAGAATTGGCAGGCTTTCTGTCCCTATAGCTTTCAATGTGCCATATCCACTATTGCCAATATTAAGTTTTGAACCATCGGTAAACTGAATTGTATTTCCGGCTTCTATATTCAGGGATGCTCCACCATCTGTTTCGATGTTAAGAGCACCGTCAATTGTGTATGGTGAAGTTTGGAATCTCCAGGTGCCCTGGGTTTGTGTGTACGCACCTCCATCCACCAAAATGCCACTGCCATCAATGATGTTGCCTGTGCCGATGGTGTGTGCTGCATTTCCTTCAACAAAAATATCATAGCTATCGTTGTTCATCAGCGTGTTGTTTGTAAAGCTCGCGAATGTGGAGCCATCTTCACAAACTACCCCATAAACGGCAGAGTTGGTTATTGTGCAATGGTCCACGCTCACAGAAGGGCCTTCTATCCATAAGGCACCGCCATAGGTAGATGCATAACCGCCACCGTATTCAATTGTACAATACTGAAAAGTACTTGTGCCTGTGGCAGAAGATGTGAAATTTATGTAATCCCAACTACCGGCTGAAGGTGAGTTTGAAATGCTTGTAAATGTTATCGGATCATTGGCCGTTCCCACTGCAGTCAATGCAGAGTTAGCTCCTGTCACGGAAATTTTTGCTCCATCCTCAAATTTAATAGTTGTACCCGGTTCAATGGTGAGGTGTCCGCCTTCTTGTATTTGAAGTGTACCTTCAATAATGTAGGTCCCGCTCTGCCATGTAACATTGGTAGTAATGGTTTCGTTGATGTATTCCTGCGTAGTTCCCTCATCTTCTGCTTCTTCAAGCTCATCGCAAGAATACATAATAGCTGCCATGAAAGCCAGCATGGTTAATAATGCAGTAATTTTTTTCATAACTGTGATTCTTTGTTAGATGATTATGATTTTTAGTATTTGTAAAATTACGTTCATTTTAGTCATAAACCTATTATAAAAATAAGGATAACAATAATTTAACTAAACCATGTTCATTCCAGTAAAAGGAATATGACCTTGAAACTAATGTTTGCTAAACATATTTTTTGTAATTTGCTTGTTAGAATACAATCATTAAAACAGCACATTATGCCATTTCTATCTAAAATTTTCAGCAAAGGCGCCAACGATTTGATTAAAAACGGTGGCGATGTCATTGATAAACTGGCTACATCGGATGAGGAAAAGATGCAGGCCAAAAATAAACTTACTGAACTGGTTTTTAATGCCATGGGTGAGTTACAGCAAGCCCAGCGGGAGGTACTGGTTACTGAAGCACGCGGCAATTGGTTGCAGCGCAGTTGGCGACCCATTTTGATGCTGGCTTTCGGCTTTATTGTGATGTATGCTTATTTTTTTGAACCGGCTTTTGTTTTAAGCGATGGTGAAGAGGGTATTGCCCAGAATCTAAACCCTAATTTCTGGGGATTACTTAAGCTTGGTGTAGGCGGCTACATCATTGGACGTTCTACTGAAAAAGTAGCCAGTACGGTAACCAGCCGTATTGATATGCCATTTATGCGTAAAAAAGACCGAAACAAATACTATGGATAATACAGTACTGAGAATTTCTAATGAGCACCTTTTGTTGGGTGATAAAGTTGAGCAGTTACCATGCAGGAAAAACACTGTAAAATTTGCTCCGGGTATGCCAGATACCATAGTCTTGCACTATACGGCCGGCCGTGATGGACGGTCAGCGGCGGAATATCTTTGCAAGGATACGGTTAAAGCTTCAGCCCATCTTGTTATCGATCGCAATGGTACAGTTTTTCAATTAGTACCTTTTGACACTGTTGCCTGGCATGCCGGCAAAAGCCAATGGAAAGGCCGTGCTGGTTTAAATAATTACGCCATTGGCATTGAAATTGACAATGCCGGTATTTTAACCAGGTCGGGTACCGCTTATACATCGTGGTTTGGGAGGAAATACGCTGAAGATGAGGTTATGGAAGCTACTCACCGGAATGAATCACAAAAACGTTACTGGCATTTATATAACGAACAGCAAATATTATTGGTTGAGGCTGTTTGTGAGCTTCTGATGGATGGCTACCCGGCCATTAAGGAGATTTTAGGGCACGATGAAATTTCGCCGGGACGCAAACAGGATCCCGGGCCGGCTTTTCCGCTTGATAAAATCAGGCAACGGCTGCTTAACGACCGCGATGAGGATTCTGCACCAGTCAATAATCTATCAGGAAAGGTTCGGGTGCCATACCTAAATATACGCAGGCTGCCTGCCCTCGGTGCCAATAAGGTAGCACAGTCATTACCGGAAGGAACAGACCTGACTATTTTTGAAGAATATAACGGATGGTACCGGGTAAAAACTGAGATTGAAGGGTGGGTGGCCGGCAGGTATGTTGATATAGAAAATGATTTTCCGGATTACAACAAAGATATACACTGAATGTTAATATGCCCGCAGACCGGATTCAATAAACTCATGTTGCCAAATATCAAACAATTCTTCACGCCCCCGTACGTTGCTTCCTGAATTATTGAGCAGGTCGGTAATGGCGATTTGATCGTGCGCATCTGTCTTTACCTTTTTCGCCAACGATTTGAGTACGCCATATTTTTTGTGTTTTAATTCAAGAATTTCAATGGAATTAAAATCTTTTGGCTGCTCTTCGTCATACAATGTAAAACCTTCGTAATTTACTGCTGCTTCATTTCTGTTTCTTACAAAACCTTTTTCAGTAATAAAATCATCGGAGCGCTTCAGTTTATTGGCAATTATTTTTCGATAGCCTGCTTTCTGGAATCTGTATTTAAAAAAGAATGAACAGTAGTTTATCCCGATTGGTATTTGTTGCTTTTTTGCAAACGACATTATTTCTAATGCTGCTAGCTCCGATTCAAGTACTATAGGTCGCTCGGCTGGAATATAGGTGTAATTGCGCCTCAACAATTTGTCTGCGTTGTGATGTGTCAGCCTGATTTGGTGCAGGTTCAGATTGGTTACTCCTGCTTTTACCATCTCGGGGAGCAGGTGCTTCAATCGTTCTTTTTCTTCCGGTATGGACGGAATCTCTATGGTAATGTTTGGTATGAAGCCTTTTGCCTTTTTCAGTGCTTTAAGCTGATATCCTGAAGCTCCAATATCGAACCTGATTTCATTTAATCCGGCATGTCCCAGTTTTTCAAATATTTCAGTGTTGGCCAGTATGCCATTGGTGTACATCCATGTGTAAACATCCGGTGCGCAATACAATCTTACAGCTTTCAAATATTGTAATACCCGGTCTTTAAACAGCAATGGTTCGCCACCACTAAAACTTACACCTTTAAAGCCAAAGTGGTTAATGTATTCAGCATAGGCCTCGGGTGTGTTAAAGGTTATACCTTGAGATTCCGGTGGTTCATCATTATGCTGTGGTGCCGGACAATAAAAACAACTGGCATTGCATTTTCCGGTAATAAACAGACAACTCCATGCGCCTGCACCACAAATCTGACAACCCCTGGATATATGGTTGATAAAAGGTTTTGTGCCTTTGAATAACGATTGATTGCCTGATTCACCAAGAAGTGTTTGTCTTTTGGCTTCCAGCTCATCAGCTTGCCATGCATTAATCCAATTTAAGTTATATTTTCCAAACTCTTGTTTGTTTTTATTTACAAGTGTGTTCAGATACCTGTAGTAAGCATCCATTTTATTGAAGTATTAATTAAACGTTTTTCAGCCTTTGCTCCGAGGGTGTTGTAGTAAAAAGACAATAATCTACAGGTCAGAAAAGACATACAGGAACATAAGGAACCGATCGAGCCTGATGTGTCCTTTGTGGGTTTTGGTATGTTCAAAAACGTAGTGCATTGCGGTAATAAAGATACTACTTTTTTGCCATAGTTTATAGTTCAAAACTCAGGTTAAATTTTGGTGTTAGCAACAGATTTATATAATTTGCCCGAAAAAATAGTTATGCCATATTTCAGGATATCAATGAATCAGTTGTTGTCTGGTGAACAAAAACATAAAGCGTTGAAGGCAATGCATCAATTAGTGGTCGATGAACTAAAAAAGCCTGATCGGTTTGTGATGACGGCAATTGAAGACAGCAAGGTAATGTATTTTGGTCTGTCGGACGATCCGTTGGCTTTTGTGGAATTCAAAAGCATTGGATTACCAGACACACAAAAGTTATCAGCTGCGATTTGTGACCTTATTGCAGTTGAATTTGATATTAAGCCCGATCGGGTTTATATTGAATTTACGGATGAACCACGCAATAAATTCGGACATAACCGAACTACCTTCGAGAAATAATCAGGTAGACTCAGTTGGGATTTCGCGCTGTTGGAATTCAGGAATGTTTGGTGCTAAGGCCTCTTTCGACACATTCAGATAACGATTAATAATAACGCGTAGTAGTTCGTGCCGGCTGAACATGGCTCCGGTTTTAATATTTTTCAGCACAATAATACTGAGCTTATATTCCGGCACTCTGATAAGTAAGGTTTTAAATCCCTGCCACCAACCAGCATGGTAGTATATTTTATTGTCTTTGTATTCAAATATGCGCCATCCATAACCATAGTTATGCTTATAATGTTTGGGTTTCCCCATTGGTCGAAATGCCTTTTGCAATGTATCTTCGGGTAAAAGAATATTGGTATACAGTCCCTGATCCCATTTAAAAAGATCCCGGGCAGTGGTGTAGATGCCTTTATCACCATATGTACCGTTTAGGTAGGCTTCTGTAACAATCCTCCAATGATATTTGTAGCCCTCGGCCAAATTTGATAATGTGTCATTTTCACCGGCGATATATACAAAAGAGTCATCCATGTCCAGCGGTTCAAATACATTTTTACGCATGTATTCGGGATATGACATACCACTAACTTTTTCGACAACAGAAGCCAGCAGCATGTAACCTGAATTACTGTAGTCGAAGCGTTTGTTTGGCGGGTAATAAGGTAAAGGTTCATGTTGTTTCCACAGCCTTATGATATCTTTGTTGGTATAGGGTTTACCTTTATTTTCCACAATTTTGTCTATGAAATAAATATAATTAGACAACCCACTGCGATGCACAAGTAAATGATGGATGGTAAAACCCTGGTAGGGCAAATCCGGAAAAAATTTACTGATGGAATCATTCAGGTTTAACTGTCCATTGGCATAAAGTTGCAGGATAGCCACTGCTGTAAATTGTTTGGTAACTGACCCGGATTGGAAACGTGTTTTTGTGCTTATGCTATCTCTGCTGGCATAATCTTCGTACCCCACGTATCCTTCATAAATAATTTGGTTATCCCAACCGACCAGCAAAGCACCATTAAACCCAAATTTGTTTTTTTTACTAAGTATTTGCTCAAGGTCTTGTCTGAGGTGCTCGTGCCAAATAGTATCGGGTGTTACAGTTAGAGCTTCTGGTGCCTGAACAGTGGAAAAATATTGTCGGTCAAGGCTGAAAAATAGTAATACTACCCCGAGTGTTAAAATAAAAAAAATAATTTCCGCTTTACCTGTATTTTTCATCGACTACTGTGTTATTTTCCTAATATCCAGTTTTTTGTGTTGATCTTGTAAGTGTTGGTTTAGTTGAAATAAACCAAATACAAGGTAAAAATAAAAAATTATACCTTATCCAACACGCTTTCGAGGCTGTCGAATCGGTGATGATAATCGTTCAATGCAAAATCAATAACTTTTATGGCCTCATCGGCATCATACGTATGAGTTATTTCTGATATGCGTTCTTTGCCCGGAATATCTTTGTAGGTGAGAAAATAGTGTTTTAATCTTTCCACCACTGCTTGTGGCACATCGTCAATATGGGTATAATGTCCATACCCGGCATCATTTTTCAATACAGCTATAATTTTATCATCTGCCATTTCTCCATCAATCATTCTGAACCCCCCTATAGGAATAACATGTGCCAGAATGTCGCCATGAGAAATGGTTCGCTCTGTAAGGACGCAAACATCTAAAGGATCACCATCTCCTTCAATTTTCTTTCGGTCGGTCTTTTCTGCGCAATATTTACCTACATTTTCGCCACAAAATGTTTGCGGAAAAAAACCGTACAGTGCCGGAATAACATTACTGTACTTTTGAGGTCGGTCTATTCGGAGGTAGCCACTCGATTTATCAACTTCATATTTTACCGTGTCTGTAGGTACCATTTCAATGTAGGCAGTCATTAGATTTGGCGCATCCGGGCCTGGATCAACACCGTGCCAGGGATGAGACTTATAACGTAAACCCATTAATTTTCCAATGGGATCCATGATTTTGTTTCTCATTTTAATATATTTTATGTGTGTAAGTTTGCTTCAACAAGTTTTAGGTTAAAAAGTTTGTTCTTGTGGTTCATTATGCAAACACTTCCTTAAAAAAGTAATAAATCATCAATGAAGATACAATTAGTTTTATTCCCGTCCCAAGCAGAAAGCCTATAAACGAGCCAATTCCACTTTTAAGGGCATTGTGAAAATCATCTTTTTGAATCATTTCTCCAATAATCGCACCTGCGAAGGGCCCAATAATGATGCCCAGAGGGGGAAAAAAGATCAGGCCAATAATTAAACCCAGGGTGCTTCCAATTACGCCTGCCCGTGTGCCACCAAACTTTTTGGTGCCCCAAATAGGAATAATGTAATCTAAAACAGTTACTGCAGCTGCAAGCAAAAGCATCAGCAGTAGAAAATTATTGGAAAAATCAACTTTCTCTGTTGCTTCAAGCACCAGTAATCCAACAAAAGAAATTGGAGGACCTGGTATAATTGGTAAAATACACCCTAATAGACCTATTAACAGCAGCAGGGCAGCCAGGACAATCAGTAAGATTTCTACCATAGTTTATCTATTTTGAGAGCAGCCAGGTACAGCGCACCAATGAGCGCCGGAATGGCCAGGTTAATAATCCACAAAGTTAATGAAGCCGCCAGAATTCCTGCCTCATTTGGCGAAAAAACTCCAAAAATCAGTAAAGACAGACTCCCCCTGATGCCGGGTTCAGCAATGGTAATAGTTGGTATTACCAACATGGCAGCATATAACATACCAATGCATAAGAAACTTTCGTATAGCGAAATGTCTGTTTTGAAATAGATGAGTAGAAATATAAACTGTGTCATGAAAATGCCATAGCGTAGAGCTGCAATGAGGAGCGATTTTATTAGCAGTATGCGGTTTAGGTTTTTTATGCCATCGTTGATTTTAGCGATTACTTTTGGGGTTTTAAGCTTACTGATTTTTTCTGCAATCGTAGGCAACATCATAAAAACAATAAATCCGGCTAATACAGCCACTACAGCTAATGTAAGTTGTGTGGGTGTGGTGAGGGATTCTTTTTGTACGTCAATTAACCAAAGCCAGCCGGTAATAATGCCTATCATGAAAGTTACACCACTTTGCGCAATGCTGCCGGCAATGGTTACTGAAATGCCGGCCAAACGGTTTCGTTGGCGTAATATCCATATCCGGCCTGCATATTCGCCTGTGCGGTTGGGGGTGAAAATAGCAATGCTGAGTCCGGCCAATACTCCGCCAAAGGCTTTTAGTATCCCAACTTTTTCTATTGGACTGAGGAGCAATCGCCATTTTTCCGATTCAATGAGCCAGTTTAAGGGCATGAGCAAAAAAACCAGCCAAAGCCATCCGTCTGCTTTAGTTGGAATCTCACCATTAAATAGCCAACTTCTCAAATGGTCATCGGCATAAATGCGGTATGCTACAAAACTATAGGAAGCAATGAAAATGATGCTTTTAAATAGTATTACCCATATTTTTCGTTGGTTTAGAGCCATTCAGGGATATTTTAGGGTGCTAAAAATACGGCTTTCTGGGAGTATTTGCTAATTTTGCGTTTTAAAATAATTGCAAAATGGTAAGACCAAAGAAAACACTGGGGCAGCATTTTCTTACCAATGATGGTATTGCCCGGCGCATAGCCGACTCAGTTGAAAGAACTGATGTACCGGTGTTGGAAATTGGACCGGGTAAGGGAAAATTAACACAGTTCTTACTGGACCGTTTTCCCGGTTTGCTCAAGGTAATAGAAGTAGATAATGAATCGGTTGATTACCTGGCAGTTCATTTTCCGGAGCTCGAGGGTAAGGTAATATTCGGAGACTTTTTGAAAACTGACTTTAGCACACATTTTGATAATCGGTTTGATGTGGTTGGGAATTTCCCATACAACATTTCCAGTCAAATTTTATTTAAGGTATTGGACCATCGCGACACAATATACCAGTTGGTGGGGATGTTTCAGAAAGAGGTGGCCGACAGAGTTGCCGCACCTGAAGGCAGTAAAACCTATGGTATTTTGAGTGTGTTGGTTCAGGCTTTTTATCATGTTGAGTATTTATTTACCGTGCAGCCGGGTTCTTTCTTCCCGCCACCCAAAGTAAAGTCGGGTGTAATAAGGTTGAAACGGAATGCACGTGAAAAACTCGATTGTGACGAAAAAACTTTTTTCAAGGTGGTGAAAATGGCTTTTAACCAGCGTAGAAAAACGCTGAGGAATAGTTTAAAGCCGGTTATTGGTCCGGAGATTGCCGGAAAAGAGATATTTAATATGCGTCCGGAGCAGTTAAGGCCGGAAGATTTTGAAGATATTTGTAAATTATTAGAATAATTAAAATCCCGTTGTCATGAATTTTGAACTCACCCGGGAATTTATCGAAGAGCTGAAGTCTGCTATTGATACACAGGACAAGCGCAAGACTGCCAGCATGTTGCAGGACTTTCACCCTGCTGATATAGTTGAGGTTTACGAAGAGCTAAACCTCGAAGAGGCGCGTTTTGTGTTTATTTTATTGGAGCCTGAACGAGCAGCTGATGTGCTTGTTGAACTTGAAGAGGACGACCGCGATCGCCTTTTAGAGAATGTGCCGGGTGATATGGTGGCACGCAAATTCATCGACCGGATGGATTCCGATGATGCGGCCGATATTATTGCCAGGTTGCCCGACGATGTAAAAACCGATGTGCTGAGTAATATTGCCGACCGTGAACATGCCGGCGATATTGCCGACCTGCTGAATTACGATGAGGATACAGCGGGTGGTTTAATGGCCAAAGAGTTAATTACAGTTAATGAAAACTGGACCGTTGCCACTTGTTTACGCGAAATGCGCGGCCAGGCTCAGGAAATTGATGAAATTTATTTCGTCTATGTCATAGATAATGATGGCATTTTGAAAGGAACCCTTTCGCTTAAAAAACTACTGTTTACCAAAAGCGACCATGTAGCCGACGTTTATGATAAAGATGTTATCTCGGTTTCAGTTGATGCTTCAGCAGAAGAGGTAGCAAACATCATGAACAAGTACGACCTGGTTGCACTGCCGGTTGTAGATGGCATTGGTCGCCTTAAGGGGCGCATTACCATTGATGATGTGGTGGATGTGATTCGGGAAGAAGCTGAACGTGACTATCAGATGGCGTCGGGTATTTCTTCAGACGTGGAGGCCTCAGATAATGTTTGGCAGCTCTTGCGGGCTCGTTTACCATGGCTCATGATTGGGATGATAGGTGGTGTGTTTGGCGCCAGAGTCATTGAAATGTATGAAGGACAATTATCCCTCTATCCTGAAATGGCTTTCTTTATTCCGCTTATTGCGGCAATGGGAGGAAACGTAGGTATACAATCCAGTGCGATTATTGTACAGGGTCTGGCTAGCAATTCACTCGGTATCGAGTCTAATCTTAAAAAGCTTATGAAAGAGTTGGGCGTTGCCTTACTCAACGGCCTCTCCTTGGCCGCCATTTTATTACTCTATAACTTAATCGATAGCGATTCTCTGGCCTTGACCATAACAGTAAGCAGTGCACTTTTGGTGGTCATTATCTTCGCTTCTGTTTTTGGAACATTCGTGCCTTTGGGACTTAATAAATTTAAAATTGATCCGGCTCTGGCTACAGGACCTTTTATTACAACCGTGAACGATATTATGGGATTGCTGCTTTATTTTCTCATAGGTCATATTTTCTATGGGCTTTTGGGATAAAAGTTGTTTTGGGTTTCTCAAGCTTTGCTGAATGATTTGTTTTTTTTTTTGACTTGCGCAGTGGTAACTATTGCTCAGTTTTTTTTTGTCAATTTGTTGTTGTGTGTGCGCATTGCGATGTTTCGTAGGCTTTGGAAACGATAAGATTACAAGCACCGGTAATAAATATCAATTTACAAATAAAATAGGGCTGGGCGTTGAGAAAAACTATTGGAATTTTCTTTTCGTATTTAATTATAAAAATTCCAACTGACGCTGAAGCGTACGTTTCTTGGCCGTAAAGGGTATCCATAGGCCGAAAAGTAACTTTTACCGCGCGTTAAACCACTGTTCACATGGTCGAAGCGCACTGAGAAAAGAAACCGTTCTACTCTTGCTCCAACAAAAACATTGATTATCGGATAATTACCAATAAGTTTCTCATCTTGCAGGTAAAACTGTGCGATAGCCGGAGAATAAGCGGGCGCGTAATATTTGGTGTGAATCCGCCCGGAAAAACCTCCGTATAAATCAATTTTGCCGCCAGTGTTTTTGAATTTTATTTCCCGCTTGTAAAAAAAATTTCCTTTCGCACTAAATTCTGGTACATCAATAAAGTCTGTGGCTGTATATTGGCCCAACAGGTTTAATTCAAAATTAAAATGTTTCCAGAAAGTAAATTCTTTGCTGATTTTACCGCCAAACATCATTATTTCCTGGTCATGCTGTGCTACCTTCATGTTCTTGTCGAAATAAATGTAGTTGTCCAGATGATCAATGGTCAATTGTAAGGCCACTCGACTTCTGATAAGTCGCAGGTTGAATTGAAATTTGCGATTGTTTTCATCCTGCAAATTATTGACCCACTTCAGATGGTTGGAAAAAAACTGACCCAGAAGGTAATCTGGTGTTTTTTCCCTGTAATACAACATGAGGTGCATGTACAAAGTATCATTAGGCAAATCTTGCCACTTCACCAGGTTTGCTGTAATCTGGTAGTTTTGGTAATTGTAGTCTTTAAAAGGGTAATACAAAGCCTGTAAGGCTATTGTAAAATCCTCTGATTGTCGTATAGTAGCCTGTCCGCCAATAGATATTGTTTCGTACGTGGTGTCGTTATTGTAAGTGAACAGCGTATCGCGGTATAAATTAGTGTTTTTAATTTGATGATGCTCAACAAACGGGCCGATATCCATTTTTGTTTTGCCCCTTGATTGGAAGATTATTGCGCCCCGGTTTTTATAATCGATAAATGATGTGGTATCATAACTTCGCGTTCCATTGTAAGTGTTGGCATAAAAATTAAAAACTTCTTCGGTTACCGGATCGGTGTATTCATCGCCATCATCGGTGTATAGGCGCTGCATTTTATCAAAAGAAAAATGATGCGACAACCAAAGGCCATTTTTAGAAATGCTGTCGACTCCGAAATTTAAAAGTCGTAACTGGTGATTAATAGCACCATTGAAATAACTAAGCCGGTTGTTGGCATCGCTGAGTTTTGTGTTGATTTCTCTCAGGTTCACAGATGAATCTGAAAGCATGTAATCTGAACTAATACCTCCGTTTTCGTTTGAATTGATACCATTAAAATTAATAGACCCATACATTTTGTAGCGGTCGTAGTCTATGTCGGTCCAAAAACTAAAGTTACGGTTACGGGTCTTCTGATAAATGAGGTATCCTTCGGAATTAAATATTTCATAAGACATCCCCAGGTTGATATGTTCATCGTAGTTCTGGGTATGATTGAAAGTGAAATACTCGTAATTTTCGCCACCACTTACATAGTGCATTTGAGTGTATGGGGTTTTTGTATTGTAGAACTTTTGTTTTTTATGTGTTTTCAGATAAGGATAATAGTTCCTCATTTGCCAGTTTACTTCAATGTCTCTTCTTTCTGAAAAAAATATGTTTTGCACTGCTGAACCGGGGTTGCCCAGATATACAAAACCGGGCCAATTTCTTCGGTAATCTTCGGGTACTTGTATGTCTAAAAGTGTAGTGTCAAATCCAGCATAAAGCTTAACGAAAGTGTTATCAGCATATTGCCATGAATAGATTAAGGTATCGGGTTCGGGCAGTGTGTCTTTAAACGAACGTTTTACAATACCCGCTCCTTTGACATCTGTCGAATCCATTGTTTCCTGAGCAAACAGAAATGTGGAACTTAATAGAAATAAGAATATGGCAATAATCAGCCTCTGCATTATTTGACAATTTCGCCGTTAGTATTTCATTGGTGCATTTTATATAGAACGCTAAAAGTACAAAAAACATGCGGATTTGTGCAGCATATTTTTTAAAATACCTATAAGTTAGATAGCATTGTTATTTTACCAATTTATGGGCTTTCTTTTGAATGGCATGGTCATGCACCTTGCGCCGCCGCCCCCGCGTGGTAACTCTGAGCCTTCAACAGACACTACATATTTATCGTACTGGTTAATATCAATTTTCCCCGAGCCAACATCTTCTGCACTCAGTATCTCAAAACCATGTTTACTCATTTGCTCCATGGTGTATACATTGCGCGCATAGCCTAAAACTTTACCCGGTGCAACTGCAAAAAAGTTAGCGCCACTGTGCCATTGCTCGCGCTCCTGTGCCCATGGGTCTTTTGTGCCTCCGCAAAATACAGGCTCAAGATCGAAACCCAGGTTGTTGAGACATTCCACAATATTTTTTTCGTTTTTAATGCTAACCCGTCCGTTGTCGACCGTGATGTGTACTGTTTGGTACCTGTTAGGCTTCAGAATGATCGGTTCAAACACCATACATTTGTTTTTGTCGAGGAAAGTGAAAACCATATCGAGGTGAATAAAGGATTCTGGGCTTTCTGGCAGTTCCTGCACGATGATATGTCTTACCTGGTCTTTACTTTCGATTTGCTCCAGTATAAAGTCAATGCCCTGTGATGAGGTGCGTGTGCCTGTGCCAATAAGCAGCACATCTTCGCGAGCCACCAGTACATCTCCGCCTTCTATTGATATTTTATCGTTAAAAGTGGCATGTTGTACCGGGTTAACGGTTTGTGTTCTGAACAAGGGGTGATAATCGAAAATGGCCTGCATGATAAGTGCCTCGCGTCCCCGTACCTGATTGGCCATGCGACCTATGAGTACTTTGTCGCGCACGGCCATGGAAGCATCACGGGTAAAGAAAAAATTATGCAATGGCCTCAATGCATAACGTTCCTTACTAAAATATTTGGTAAGGTTGTCTTTGATTAAAATAACTCCTTCGAGCAGTTGGCGTGCCAGTTCTTCATCTGACAGTCCCAAAAGGAAATGCCGGCTGGCCATGGTATGTTCATTGTCAAAAATATGGTCAATCAGGGTTTCTTTCACCCGCTGGTTGTTCAATACCTCTTGTAGCAAGTCTCTTACCTCAAAAACAGGGGTGTGTTGGGCCAGTGCATTTTTAAAATGACTGTATTCTTTTTGAGCTACAGATAAATTTAATATGTCGCTATACAAAGCCCGCTCCGCATTCTTGGGGGTCATGTTTTCTACTTCCTTGCCGGGAGAATGTACAATTACACCTTCCAGTTCTCCTATCTCACTATTCACCCTGATTTGATAAGTTTCCATAAAGCTGAACTTTTGTGTTTTTACTTAAAATTCCTGTCAATATCGTATGTGTTTGTTCTTATTCCGTTGCAAATTTAATATAACTTTTTGTCTTGATCGCATAAATATTTCTGATCCTGTTTGTATAGAGCGAATCAATTGCTTTTAGTGCGACCACATGTTTTTTCGGTAATTGCTTCTGCAATTTATTTATGCATGGGTATTTTGTTTTTCTTAGCAAACAGCAAATGTACTGTTAAAACAAAAGTAGCAGGCAGCACATAGGCTGACCATAATGGCCAGTCATGTCCCAATAAAATGTATCCTGCTCCTGCGGCAATAAATGCTGTGATGGTTTGGAAAAACATGGTTTTTACATGATAAACCGGTGCTATTTTGGTAGCTGCAGAGCTCATTACTGCTTTTTCTGAAAATGGAATGATGTGTTCACCGCTTACAGCGCCGGTTATTACAGCGGCTGAAATGGCCGGTAAGCTCGCTTCCATACCGTTGGCCATGGCCATTTGGAAGGCGATAGGCATCACAATGGCCATTGAGCTCCAGCTAAAACCTGTGGCAACCGTAATAAGCATTGATACTACGAAGATGATGAACAGCAGCATTTCTGGCGAAATATAATCGGCTACACTGCCTGTAATGAATTCGCCTGTGCCCAGTGTTTCTGAGACCGCCGACAGTCCTGTAGCCAATAGAATTACAAGGCTTACACCAATCATGCCTTTTGTCCCGCTCAGAAATCCTTTCCCAATTGTTGGTAATTTGAGCAGCTTGTCTTTTTTGGTTAGCCCAATGGCTACACCAATGGCCATTATGGTGCTCAATATTAATAAGTCAACAGATGGTGCGCTGCCCAGAATATTAATCAGGGTGAGGGGCTCATTTTCCTGCATTAATATCCATGAGCCTACCGCAAACATAGAGGTTATGGCAAACCCGAGCAAAGTAAGAATTGGCGCCAGCACATGATAAATACGCACACTGTTCGATCGGTTTTTTTCTTCAATAATTTCGGGCAAAGGGGCTTTGTCGAGGCCATATCCGAACCATTTACCTGTGAGCGCCACAAGAAAGGTTAGAAATATAGCCAGCACCGTGTACATGTGGTAGGGGATAGATTCAATGAAAAACAAGCTGATAGATTTCTCCACGCCCACTTCGGCGCCTGCCTCAGCCATTACCGCACCCTCGAATGATGCCCATGTGGAGATGATCATGATGCTGGCCATGATGGCGACCACATCTACAATATAGGCCAACATGGCCGGCGTAACCTTGTTGCGGATATTGATTTCCCGCATGGAGGCTCCTGAAATGAGAACATTGGCATAATCATCAAAAAACAGGGTCATGCTCAACCCCCATGTCGATAGCCTGCTTTTGCGCGGACTGTCAAGTTTTTTAGAGAGCCTGGCTGCAAATTTCCCATATCCGCCAGAGCGGTTTATAATTTCTAATAATCCACCTATGAGCAATATGAAAAGCACTATTTTAAGACGCTCCGGCTCGGTAAAAGATACGAGCAGGTAGTCGTACATGTGTTCAAAAAAGCCTGCAAACGTGTATTCGCCGCCCACAATAGCACCGCCCACAATACCCATGAAAAGGGCAAAAGCCACTTTACGGGTAGCCAGCGCCACTATGATGGTTACAATTGCCGGGGTTAATGATAATATTCCATATTCCATTTTTCAAAATCGCTTAAATTAATTGACCAAAAACATGCAGCAGGATAATGATGTTTAGCTGAGTATGCTGAAGCCTTCTTTTTTCAGGCGTGCTTCCTCTTCTTCCGGCATAACCTGTACCAGTCCGTTATTGAAACCGTGTATCTCCACACCATAATCGCGGTACATAACCAGCGCATTGATAATCTCCTGTGTAATGAGCTGTCCCGGAACCAAAAGTGGAATGCCCGGCGGGTAGGGGGTTACCATCATGGTCGATACACGCTTCAGACTGTCGCGCAGGGGAATTTCCTCGCTGTCGGAATAAAAAGCAAAGCGGGGCCTGTACTTGATGGGCGACAGGGCCAGCTTGAAATTTTTGATGATTTTTGATGAGCCGCTGTCTTTTTTGCGGTTGCCCGATTGCTTCTCGATACTTTCCAGCGCCAGATACAGGCGGTTGATGCGCGAATAAGTAGCTCCGATAGTAAGCAATATGGAGATGGTGTTGAAAGTAGTTTTTTCTATCTGGATGTTATGTTTGTTCAACAAAAGGTGTTCAAGCTCTTTGCTGCTGAAGCCCGACTTGCTAATGTCAATAGTGATTTTGGTTTTATCAACGCGAATGTTATCATCTTTGATTTCGTCGCTGATGAGGTCTTCCAGTTCCAATACCCGGAATTTTTTAAGGGAATTAATCGACGATTTTAACTGTTCTGCCAGTTTGAATACTCTGTTTAGCAACGAATATCCTTCCATGGCCATTTGTTTGCGGGCCACATCAAGTGAAGCAATCATCGGGTACTGAGGTGAGGTGGAGGCGTGCATGTTGTAGTTTTCCATGAAGAAATCCTGAATATCTTCGAAATCAGGGTCGTTTACATGAATCATGGATGACTGCGAAAAGGCGCTCATGGTTTTGTGGGTCGATTGCGTGGCATAATCGGCGCCGGCAGCCATGGCCGTGGGATAAAATTCGCGGTGGAAATTGGCATGGCCAAACCAGGCTTCATCCACAATCACCTTGATGTTGCGTTTGTGTGCCTCGTTAACAATGTCCTCGATGTCGTAAATCAGCCCATCGTAGGTGCAGTTGGTGAGGATAATGGCTTTCAGTCTTTTGTTCTGGGCCAGTGCATCGTCCATGGCCTTGATGATGTTCTTTTTGGGTATGGGGCCAAAAATGCCGTATTTGTTGTTTACCGACGGCATCAGGTAAATGGGCTCTGCCCCGGCAATAATAACCCCGTAGTGCGCTGATTTGTGGCAGTTTCGGTCGAGCAAAATGGCATCGCCCGGCTTGAGCAGGGTTTGTATGAGTATTTTGTTGGCCGTGGAAGTTCCATTTGTTACAAAATAGGTGTATCGCGCATTAAATGCCCGTGCAGCGAGTTCCTGTGCCTCTTGTATTACTCCTTCAGGGTGTAGCAGCGAGTCGAGCTCCGGTACGGAAACAGAAACATCGCTTTTGAACAAATTTTCGCCAAAAAACTCAAAATAATCTTTTACATAAGGCGAATTTTTTACGCTGTTTCCCGAAGCGTGACCTGGTGTGTGCCATGAGTCTTTCGATTTTCGGGCATATTGCACCAGTTTTTCGTAAAACGGCGCACTCTTTTTCTCATCTACTGCAGCAGTAATTTTATTGAAAATATCGCCATACACATTATCTTCCTTGAAAAAATAACCATCGGTAATACCCCCTGTGGAGAGTTGCTTAATATCAGTAATAGATGTATAAATAAATATGTTGACCTCATTTCTGAGCGCAAGAAATTTTTTGAAGATAGCTGTACCTTCTATACGTTTTTTATTGTTTCGGCTTTGTGGCAGCGACCATTCCGATAATACAACATGGATGGTGCCGTCTTCTTTAAGCTTTTCGCACGCACTCTCAAAAGTGGAGCAGGCTATGGTGTTTAATCCTCTTCCTGAGAGTTCCTGGATGCTTTTTTCCAGGGCAGCGGTGTCATTATCAACAATTAATACTGAGTAGTACATGTCTTGTCCGGGTATTTGATTTAAATATCGCGCAAAATTAGCAACATTTTTTTGATGTACGCGCTAAAAATGGCTGTTTTACAGCCGAAAATGTATGATGTCTCTTCTTTTCTGGTTTTAGTATTAATTACATATATTGGTGAGTTATGTTTTCTGTTGCATATCTTGTTTTGTTATGTCCATGATTGAACCATAATTTGAATATGCATCCGATTAAGCTGTTTGTTGAAATGTGCCCATGGCATATTATCACTTTTAGCAACAAACAAATTATGCCTGTATTTGTCTTTCTTTTAACGAGCATTAAAGCTTGCCATATTTAATAATTTCAGACAATGAGAATTGTTTTAATAACCATATTATTTGCAATGACAACGAATTGTAGCTCGCAGGAGCAAGATGATAAAGGCCGCCAAAAGGCCGATAACCCGTACTATTCGCAAACGGATACCACCCATTTGGATGTAAGCGATGCGGAATGGAAAAAGATTTTACCCGAAGATGTATACAGGGTGGCACGCAAGGAGGGTACAGAACGACCTTTTACCGGCGAATATTGGGATGCCGAAACAAGAGGAACTTATTACTGTGCTGTTTGTGGCAACAAGTTATTCCGCTCCACGGCCAAATTCGCCAGCTCATGCGGCTGGCCCAGTTTTTATGAGCCGGTCAGGCCCAACAGCGTGAATTATAAACCCGACCATTCCATGGGTATGAGCCGCATCGAGGTGGAGTGCGCACGCTGCGACTCCCACCTGGGACACATTTTTGACGATGGCCCCGAGCCCACCGGCAAACGCTTCTGCATGAACTCCATTGTGCTCGATTTTGAGCCCGATGAGGAGTAAGGTTTTGATATTTAGTAGTTAGGCTGCATGGAGGAAAATTTTGCCGGCTTATAGGAAAACTTTCATTTTTTGCATATTTTTGAGATATGGGAAATGACAATATCGACATAGAAAAGATTTCCAATCACTGGATTTCAAGGTCGGACAGAGATTTCGACACGATGAACAACTTAATGAAAACCAACGACTTTCATTGGGCTTTGTTTATTGGACATTTAGTGATTGAGAGATTATTGAAAGCCTATTTGGTTCGAAAAAATGAAACTCATGCGCCATTCACTCATGATTTAAGGAGACTTGCAAAGTTGACTGGATTAGAAATGGACGATGAGCAGAAAAAGTGGCTTGATACGATTTCCACATTCAATTTGAATGCACGATATGACGACTATAAACAAGATTTCTATAAAAAATGTACTGCTGATTTTGCAGGAACATGGATTTCAAACATTAAGACATTACGACAATGGATAAAAACGAAGCTTTAAATATAGCAAAACGGTATGTAGAATCAATCAGCGCTAAATTTCAGGTTGAAAGTGCGATTCTATTTGGATCGTTTGCGAAAGGAAATTATCATGCTGACAGTGATATTGACATAGCTATTGTTTTTAAATCAGTGGACGACATTATCGACTTGCAGATTCAATTAATGCAATTGAGAACGGACGACGATCTTTTGATTGAACCACATCCATTTAAAATTTCTGATTTCAATCTGTCAAATCCAATGGTTGCTGAGATTAAAAAGAATGGAATTGATATAACCCACGCAGCCTAACAGCGGTTCATAAAGCAAAGGCGCCAAGTGCGTTTTTGTGGGCTCCGTAAAATGACGAATTTTTAATTTGTCTAATTTTACGAGAGTCCTCGAATTGTAAGCAAAATTAGAAATTTTGACAATTCGGGATTTGGGATTTTATTTTAACACCGCCAAAACTTTGTTTTGACGGCAAAAGATGTAAACTTGTAAAACAAAGTTTTGGCTCTGTGAAGTTTGATTGGTCTTTTCAAGTAAAGCCTTCGCATCATAACCGCGAACGGTAAGAGTAGTAGTGGATGGAGGTATTTATTATTTACACTTTGAAGGTGATATTTAGATAAATACGGCGTAAAATGTATATTTTTGAATAAAATTACATTGAAAATTGCCAACATGCAACAAATCACTCAACCTACACTGATCCTCGACGAGCAAAAATGCAAAGCCAACATTGCCCGAATGACTCACAAGGCAAAAGATGCTGGAGTCACTTTTCGACCACATTTTAAAACCCACCAGTCGTTGGAGGTTGGACGCTGGTTCAGGACCCAGGGCGTTACAAAAATTACGGTTTCGTCCGTAGCCATGGCGCGCTATTTTGCCAAGGAATGGAACGATATACTCATTGCTTTTCCGGTGAATGTGCGGGAGATTGCGGCTATTAACGCACTGGCCGGGCAGGTAAAATTGAGCCTGCTGGTAGAAAGTGCAGAAGTGCTCGAGTTACTGCATGAAAAACTGACCCACCCTGTGCATTTTTACATTAAAATTGACACCGGCGCACACCGCACGGGTTTGGCTCCCACAGATTTTGAGTCGATTGACCAAATTTTGGCCCGTGCCAAAACCAGTGATAAGCTGCAATTCACCGGATTTTTATCTCATGCCGGACACACTTATCATACCAATGCCATTACGGATATTCTTAAAATTCGGAACGACGAAAATTTGGCCATGCTCCAATTAAAAGCTCACTATATTGGGTCACATCCGGATATTATTGCTTCCATAGGCGACACACCATCATGTAGTTTGGTTGACTATTTTTCGGGGATAGATGAAATTCGCCCTGGCAACTTCGTTTTTTATGATCTCATGCAATTGAGTTTTGGCTCCTGTAGCCCCGGCCAAATCGCAGTTGCTGTGGCTTGCCCGGTGGTTGCTCTGCATAAAAATCGCAATGAGATGGTGATATATGGCGGAGGCGTACACCTTTCGAAAGATATGATCCAAATTAATCAAAAATCGGTTTATGGCCAGGTTGTTGAAAAAGAGGGGGATGACTGGGGTAATCCCATTCCTGAAATGATTGTAAAACGCTTGTCGCAGGAACATGGCATCCTCAGTTTGCCCGATGCGCAGAAAGGTAAATACAACATTGGCGATTTGCTATACGTGCTGCCTGTGCACTCGTGCATGACCGCCGATATTTACAGCCAATATATTACCACCGAAGGTAAAAATATTGAACGCTTTCGTCACAGTTAAAAACCGAGCCATTGGCAAGCTACATCCATCCCCCCGCTACCGCAAGTGTCCTCACGTGTGGTTTTCTTACAAACTGACCCCCACTGTTTTTTTACGAAAATAGGAATCCCCAACAACCTTTGTTAAATTTGATTGGTTACGGCAGGCGTTTATTAAACGTTTACCAAAAACAGATAGCCGCATCGAAAAGGTGTAGACAGCCAATAAACGGTAGGTGGATATGTGGAAGCGTTATTGGACTTATTGAAGTTAGCTGCTCCTTAGCAACCATAGTGTGGCCTTCTTACGTAAAAGTTTCCATATATTAGAACTTTTTCATATTTTTGTCGTAAATAAGTTCAACGATGCAACAAAAATTTGAGGTAATTTTACTTGGAGAAGTCTGGGACTTGCTTGATAAAATCGATGAAAAATCAAGAAATAAAATACTTTATAACATTGACAAAGCAAAGTATATAAACGATCCCGAACTATTCAAGAAAATAGACGATTTGATATGGGAATTTCGGACAAAATATAAGAAAAAGTATTACAGATTGTTTTCATTCTGGGACAAATCCGATAAGACAGAAACATTGTAATTGCGACACATGAAATAATAAAGAAGACGGACAAGATTCCCAGGGCTGAATTGGAAAAAGCAAAAGCAATTATGGAACTTTATTTTGAGCAAAAACCTAAAAAATAAAACTATGACAAACAATAAATTAAGAATCTATACTTTAAATGAAGCAAAAGACAGATTCATTGGTAAAGAAGACACAGAGCAGCGTGATAAATACGAGTACGAATTACGACTTGACTTATTGGGCGAAATGATAAAAAAAGCCCGTAAAGAAAGACATCTGACTCAATCACAATTAGGTGAATTGATTGGAGTTCAAAAATCCCAAATATCTCGAATAGAAAGTAATGCTAAAAATGTTACGATTGCGACGATTTTAAGAGTTTTTCATGCATTAAAAGCAAAAGTTAATTTTAATGTAGAACTCATGGATGGAGATTTCAAAATAGCATAAACTACGGTTGCTAACTGCCGCGAATAGAGCATGCGGAGCCGCGTAACTGCGGGCTTTACAGGTTCTTTTGTACCGCTACCC
Organism: Salinivirga sp.; assembly: GCF_055145285.1. Taxonomy (NCBI): domain Bacteria; kingdom Pseudomonadati; phylum Bacteroidota; class Bacteroidia; order Bacteroidales; family Salinivirgaceae; genus Salinivirga; species Salinivirga sp. The sequence goes on from NZ_JBSRDC010000062.1 coordinate 136,802, forward strand.
CCCGTGTCCTCACGTGTGGTTTTCTTACAAACTGACCGCACACTGTTTTTTCACGAAAAAATAGGAATCCCCAACAACCTTTGTTAAATTTGATTGGTTACGGCAGGCGTTTATTAAACGTTTACCAAAATCAGATAACCGAACATCAAATGTTCGCTTATCCCCGGGAAATGGAATGCTATTGACAATGATTTTGGAAACTTGTCAATAGCCAGTAGTATAGCACATGCGGCATGCTATTTGGGACTGTTACTAAAGGAAACATATTCCAATAATTTTCGTAAATTTGAAATAAAAACTTATGATTACGGACAATCAAATAAGACATCAAATATTTCGCAGGGTAAGCAGGATTCCTAAAGAAAAGCTGAGGGAATTAAACGATTTTTTATCAAAACTTGAAGATAACTTTGGAAAAAAACAAAAAGTCCTATCTTTTGCTGGAGCTTGGAATGACATTGATGACGACGTATTTAGCGAATTGACGGAAAAATTAATCGACAATCGTAGCAAAAATAGAAAACGGATAGATGAATAGGACTTTAATTGACACCGACATTTTATCATACTACTTTAAGGGCAATCAGACAGTTATTAAAAACTTTGAGAAATATCTTCAAGATTTTGATTTAATTGAGATTAGTATCATTACTTATTATGAAATAATTGGTGGATTGATGGCAAAAAACGCTCTTAAGCAACTCAATATTTTTCAGGATTTTGTTGATCAAAATATTGTTGTCCCTATGACAGAAAATTCAGCAAAGATTTCAGCTGAATTATATGCGACCCTCAGACAGCAAGGCAACGCAGTTGATGATATTGACCTATTAATAGCAGGAATTGCAATTGATAACGATTTGACATTGATCACAAATAATGAAAATCATTTTAATCGTATACCAGGATTACGAGTTGAAAATTGGTCTAAGCACGTGCTATAACAGCGGCGAGTGAGAATTTTGCGCTGCAGCTGGTTTTTAGGCTCAAGGAGTTAAATTACCCCGCCAACCGACCGAAGAAAGCTCAACGAAGTTGAAACTTTGGTTTGCTCCTCCCCCCGCTACCCCACGTATCCTCACGTGTGGTTTTCTTACAAACTACCCGCACACTGTTTTTTCACGAAAAAATAGGAATCCCCAACAACCTTTGTTAAATTTGATTGTTCAAAATTAGGCAATAATTGAACAGATATTGTCGGTATTTCAAAAATTGGACATATATTTGCATTGTGTTCATAAAAAACGAAAAAATGAACAAATATTAAAATGGAAAACTTTGATAGGAAAATACCTTACAATAAATTGCCGTTATTACCTCCTAATCAGGATGTTGAAAACAATCCTGTAATTCTAAAGCGATTAGTATTGGCATCGAGAGCTTTAGCAACTGTTAATGGTAATTTAAACAGACTCCCGAATCCATTAATGTTGATAAATACATTAGCCCTACAAGAAGCAAAAACATCAACAGAAATTGAAAATATTTTCACAACTGAGGACGAGCTCTATAAAGCAATTTCTGACACATATAAAGAAACAAATGTAAATCCAGCTACCAAAGAAGTGTTAAAATACAGAGAAGCACTTTGGGCTGGTTACAAAGAATTACAGGAAAATCAGACAATTGACACGAATTTAATTACACGGATTTTTAACCAAATAAAGGAAACTAAATCTGGTTATAGACCTCCCCAGTCTCAAGTTGTAATAAAACGGGGGGAAAGTGAATTTCGTTCCGGGGAAATTATTTACACACCTCCGATAGGGGAAGGATTGATAGAAACTCTAATGGATAATTTGGTTGAATATTTAAATGATGATGAAAAGTATCCAATAGACCCATTATTAAAAATGTGTATTGCACATTATCAGTTCGAAGCAATCCATCCATTTCAAGACGGTAATGGTCGAACCGGTCGGATTTTGAATCTTTTATATTTATTTAGTAAGGGATTGTTGAGTCAACCAATCTTATACATGTCAAAATTCATTATCCTAAACAAAGAGGATTATTATTTTAAATTGGGAGCAGTAACTCAACGAAACTCATGGGAATCATGGATTGAATTTATGTTAGAAGCAACAGAAAAGACTTCTTTATTAACAAATACCAGGATTAACGAGATTTTACTGCAAATGGAATCAACCCTTGAATATGCAAAAGGAAAAATTAAATGGTATAACAAAGAAGTAAATGAAGCGATATTCGGTCAACCATACATTAAGCCTAGTTTGATTGGCGAAATAATTGGAAAAACCTCAAGGACTACTTTGACTAAATATATGAATGAATTAGTCAATTATAAAATATTAACGCCAAGAAAAGACGGTGTAGAAGTTTTTTATATTAACGAAGATTTAATAAGAATATTAGAAGGACATTAGCAACAAAGCCTAACAAAAAATATACGTAATGCGGGGCAAAGTAGGTAATTTAAACTTTTGTACATTTATTAAAAATCATATCGGCTTGATAGGTTGGAGCCCCCCGCTACCGCACGTGTCCCCACGTGTGGTTTTCTTACAAACTACCCGCACACTGTTTTTTCACGAAAAAATAGGAATCCCCAACAACCTTTGTTAAATTTGGATGGTTACGGCAGGCGTTTATTAAACGTTTACCAAAAACAACTAGCCGCATCCAAAGGTTGCAGTTAGCCAATAAACGGTAGGTGGATATGAGGAAGATTGATTGCAGTTGTTGGAGTTAGTCGTTAGTTGTGTGCAACCCAAAGTAGGAAGCATTCGGAAAAATATTAGATTTTAAGACATAGAGTATAAATAATTAACAAGTATGAAAAGAGTAGCACTTCTAACAGTATTTTTGATAGTAAGCTCATTCATTTTTGCACAAAAAATTGAATTAAACGCAAAAGTTGATGAGCGTTGTGAATTGTTAAGTACAATTTTTCGATTGGCAAATGCAAAAGAGTATGTAAAACATGAAATTCCATTCTATGTGAATAGTTTGGACAAGTATTTTGAGCCATACAAAAATCATGAGATCATCGATTATTGCAAAATGTATCGTGAAAATTACAAAGTAGGTTACAATGCACCAATGAGTTTGGCTGTTCATTTGCAAATAGTTGATAAAAAAATTTCGTTAATTCCAAATGTGAAAGAAAGCAGTTTAGAATATCGCTGGAACAGGGATTCCCTCCCACGTTTTATTGAATTATTAAATGATTTTTACACAACATCAAAATTTCATGAGTTTTTTGTAAGTCATTCAGCCTTTATTGAGCAAGTCGAACAGTCAGCAACTGAAAATTTCAAGAAAGTAGATATGGGATGGTACAAGCAATTCTATGGTGAAGTACCTGAAGGCAATTATAATCTTGTGATTAGCCTGTCTAATGGAGGAAATAATTATGGTGCTAGAGTTAAATATATTAAAAATGAAGAGGATTTGTACTCTATAATCGGCTGTTCAGTTGATAGTTTGAACAACCCGGTCTTTAACAACCACAGAGTTTTAGAGTTAGTAATTCACGAATTTTGCCACTCATTTTGCAATCATTTAATTATTGAGAACTATGACAAAATGAAGGAAAAAGCAGATGAGTTTTACAAAATTAGGCAAGAAGTATTAAACAGACAAGCATATGGAAGCTCACAAACAATGTTGTTTGAGATATTGGTAAGAGCAAGTGTTATCAAATACATGGCAGATCATTATCCGGTAAATCTCCAAAAATATTTTTCTAAGGAGAAAAGAAACGGATTTGTCTGGATTGAAGAATTATACAATTCTCTATTAAATTATGAACAGAATCGCAAACAATACCCAAGCTTAAAAAGCTATATGCCAGAAATAATAAAAGCTCAAAATGAGTTAAATCCTCAAAAGATGGTCGAAGAGCAGGAAAAGCATATGCCTATAATGTCTGTCAAGAATATTAAAAATAATCAACAAGACGTTGACGCTGCAACAACATCACAAATAATCGTAAGTTTTAATAAAAAAATGGATACTGGTGCAAACGGTTCTACTTATGGAAAAAAAGGCAAGGACTATTTTCCTGAAGTTATTGGAGCAAAATGGAATGAAGAAACAAAAAGGGAATGGATTTTAGATGTTAAGTTGAAAAAAAATAAAAAATATTCAATAGCATTTCCTGCTAAATGGTTTTTTAGCGAGGAAGGAATAAATGCAAAAAATACTGTTTATTTAGATTTTAAAACTAAATAATAAAAGTTTAAATAAGAGTTATGAAAGGGCAGCACACAACAGGCTATATACGCCATGCGGGGGATATAGCGTATTTGAATGTTTGTAATTCTATTAAACTTTTCTGCAATTTGACAGGATTGTACCTTGAAATCCCGCTCAGGCGCATATAGCTAAACGTTAGGAGCAAGCAGAATTGAGCATTGCAAGTGGGTATTTCATGTTTTTTTTTGTATTTTTGGTTAAAAGAGGAATTATGAGAACTATTCAATTAAACATACCTGATAATGTTGATTTAAAGGACTATGATTTTTCAATGATAGTTGCTTCAAAATTATACGAAGACGAGAAATTGTCGGCCGGCGACGCTGCAAAAATAGCAGGATTATCAAAACGAGCATTTATCGAGTTATTAGGTAAATACGGAGTATCTGTTTTTAGTACTTCAATTTCTGACTTACATAACGAAATTGAAAATGCCTAAAATAGTTATTCCCCCCCCCGCTACCGTACGTGACCTCACGTGTGGTTTTCTTACAAACTGACCGCACACTGTTTTTTACCAAAAAATAGGAATCCCCAACAAACTTTGTTAAATTTGATTTGTGTCATCAGGCGTTTACTAAACGTTTACCAAAATCAGATAACCGAACATCAAATGTTCGCTTTTCTCCGGAAAATGGAATGCTATTGACAATGATTTTGGAGACTTGTCAATAGACAGAAGTTAGCGGCAAGCAAAGAAACAAAATAACAGAGCCTTAAATTAAAAAACTATGAAAAAATACTATTATTTAGATGGCCCTGAAAAGAAAGGCCCTTTTACTGAAGAGGAATTTATAAATCTAAATTTAAGTCACGAAACTTTAATCTGGACTGAAGGTTTTGATAATTGGAAACCATTAAAAGATTTTCCTGATTTATTGAAAATAATTCCTCCACCTTTACCTGAAAACATTAAACCTGAAACTGAAAAAAAGAAAAAATCTAAAAAAGTAGGTTACTCATTTCTTACTTTATTATTTTTATTAATCATCTCTTTCATAATAGTATATTTCATAATTGAAAGCAACAAAGCTAAATCTAAAGAAGAACTTTCTGATAGAATTGAAAGAGTATTTAATGGGAAAACAATTATTTGTGATGGGGTAAAATATGGTGTTAAAGGTGAGTTAAAAAAAATAAAAAGACCTGTTAAAGACCCTAATAAAGATTTTGATTTTGAATACTCAATAGAAATGGATAAATACGAGAAGGCAAAAGAAGAAGGAATTATAGAAAAATTTTATTGCGATGAAGGTGGATTTACATTTAAAAAGTTAAAGAAAATTGATTTAGGCTTTGAATTGGAAGTTATTACATCCACTGATATGGCATATATTTCTACAAATTATTGGAGAGGAACAGTTCAAGAAGCCTATAATTCTGCATATGATTATATTTTAGAAGAAAATTCTGGTTGTTATTCAAGTGGGTACTATGAATTGATTGAAAACTTTAAATATTTAAAAAATGATTATTATTATTTAGAGAATACTGAAAAACCTTCTTCTCCGTATTCCTCACATTGGTGGTCAAGTGGAGAAGGTAATGTTTATAATAATTATAGAAAGGTATTCTATAAATCTGAAGGTTGGTATTATGAAATCTCAGAAAGAGATTGGAAAATTGAAGAAGATTATATTAAGTTTTCTTTATTAACTGGTGGTATATCTATTTTGTTATTTATATTGCTTTTAATATTTAATCCCTTTAAATGGTAAAAACCATATTCATCTTACTATGAAAGAATTATCGGAAATAAAACTTGCCTTAAGTAGATTAAAAATAATTGACTTGAACAATGATGGTGCTTATACCGCAATAAATAGAATAATTAAAGAGAATTTAGTTCAAATAGCTTTACCAAGTAAAATATTCGAACCAGGAATCAGATTACATAGATGCTGTAATAATTTTGACAATGAGGTATTTCAGACAGTTGATAGACTATCATTTCGACAAGATTTAGAAAATATCAAAGAATTTGGAAGAGCAAATGAACCAAATCAATCGATTTTTTACTGTGCTGATGTAAGACCAACAGCAATCAGTGAAACGAGTAAAGCATTTCGAGGAGAAAATTATAAGGATATTGATGAAATATCAATTACAACAAGCCATTGGGAATCAATTAAAGAGCTAAAGCTTACTCTTATAATTGGAAATAAAAATGCTCATGAAAATAACGAATTAGTAAACAGATTTAATATTGATATTGAGAGTTTTACTAAAGAATTATTTCAAAATGATTCTGATAAAGTCTTAGAAATGCTAAATTTTATTTCAAACGAATTCGCCTACAATACTATGGGAAATTCAAATTATTATAAAATTAGTTGTGCATTTGCTCAATTAGCTTTAGAATCATCAGATGGTATTGTTTATCCATCATTACAAAGACAATTTGAGGGTTTAAATTTTGCAATCAAACCAGATTCAGTAAAAAAGAAATTGCGTTTTATTAATGCGACACATGACAAATTCAAGAAAGTTGGAGAAAAACAATATCAGCATTTTGAAACAAAAGAAACAATAAGAACTGAAGAAAATAAATTGATATGGGGAGAGATATTAAAAATTGCCAGCCGCTAACACGCGGTATAAAACATTGGGGATTAAGTGATTACGCAAGCATTCTTCCCCGCATAAAGTTCAGTGTAACTGGACAGAAAAGTAGCCCGCAATCCCCAACGTTTCATACCGCAACCGTTCTATCGATTATCTCAGCAGGCGATCTATAATGCGAATAGGCTGATTCATAAAAAATCATTAGAAAATTTAATATAATATTGTATTTTGCCGTTTTAAAACATCAGGTAAAATAATATAATAGCTTTTTAGATACATGCATAAAACAATTTTGGTTATAACGCTTGTTTTTTCATCGCTTGCTTTGTTTTCGCAAGAGGATGCCACTGTGAACCGCACAGATTCAAGAGGTCTGAAACAAGGCCTTTGGAAGTATTATAAATACGATACCCTGGTGTTTGAGAATCTTCGAACCGACAGGTTCGATACCGTGGTACGGAAAAAGTTATGGAAAACAGGAGATTATATAAATGGTGAAAAACATGGTATTTGGAAGATTTACACCTATAACCTGAGGAAAAAACGACCGGAAAATACGCTGGTTATCGGAGATCTTTTGTATGAAGTGGTTTTAAAAAATGGTGTGATGAATGGACCTCTTAAGGTTTATCAAAAAGATGGATTAAAATGCTTAACAATGGTTCATAATGATACGATAAACGGGCTTTTTGTACAGTTTCATCCCAATGGGGAAATGAAGTATAAAGGCAAGATTGATCAAAGTCAACAGTTCTTCGAAGGCACTGAATTTTATGATACTGGCGCAAAGTATCGCGATCGAAAATTCAATACCGACATAATAATCAATCAAGCAATTGACATTGATAGAGTTAGGCGTGAGTTGGAGGCTTCTGAATGATCGCCGAAAAACGGCACCCCGCTCCGGGCTGCTCCAAATAGGTGCGGGTTGTTTAGCGATAAAATGGTTACCAGCTTAATGCTAACTGTGATATGCAAGCGCCTGGTTGAGCACATAAAAAAACAGATAAATGGAACTGGAATTAGATTTGGAAGTAATAAAACGACTAGGAAGAGAGCGGGAAATTGAAAACTTTGATTTTCGAGCCTTTCTAAAAGGAAAAGAAATAGATGAAGTCGATGAAGTTGTGCATAGACTTCATGATGAAATTGTCGCACAGATTGATTGTACCGAATGCGGCAATTGTTGTAATGTTTTGATACCAGGTGTTTCTGAGGCAGAGATTTTGCGCCTGTCCAGGATTGATAAGATTTCACCGGATGACTTTGAAAAACAATTTGTAGAATTATCAGATGATGATATTAAATATCTAAAAGATACGCCGTGTAAATATCTTCGAAATAAAAAATGTACAATTTATCCTGACCGACCCGAAGAGTGCCGATCTTATCCCCACACCCATAAAGATGAGTTTGTTTGCAGACTTTGGGGAGTGATAGATAATTATGGGATTTGTCCGATTGTATTCAATTTGTATGAGCGATTAAAAATGGAACTGGGATTTAGATCACAGAGTAGCAAAATTTTGTAACGTGGGATTCGTCCAAAGCCTGAAACGGTGAACAAGCGTCTTCGTTCATCCCACAAAGTACAGAGGGCTTTCTGTTCAAATGTCCTGAAAATCTCTGCTAACTTCATAAATTCTAATGCTCAATACGATTTTTGTCAGTCGTTTTAACCCTGCTGATCAGGCGACAATTATTTTTTTGTGCATAAGCCAAAAGAATCATTGTTTAATTTTGCAGACTTTCTTAATTTTAGGAACAAATAAAACAAGTTATGCAAAGAGATAAAGTTTTGGTGGTTGCCCTGGCCATAATCATAGCTGTATTACTGATCTTCTTTTTCAGGGGAAGGGCTGAGCTAAAAGAGCTCAGGTCTGAGGCCCACCAGATAGAAAAAAACAACAAAAAACTTCAAACGGAGAACAAAAAACTTAAAGCCTCTTTGGTGCAATACATGCAGGTGGCCGATTCACTTAATGTGGCTATTGGCGACTTAAATACCATCAATGATGAGGTGGCCGGTGTAGTAGCGAATTATATTGCAGCTTTCGGTATAATAAACAGTGAAATAGCTGACATTGTAGCCCAAACCAATGAGGCTATACATGCATCGGATAGTGCCACAACAAATGATTCATTGGAACCCATAATACCTTAAAGCATCTGGAAATGAAGAATTTAATATTGCTGTTGCTTCTTTGTTTACTGGCAACCGTTGCCAAAACGCAGGAAACCATCGATTTTAAGGCGCGATCGAAGGCAATTGTGGTCACCAACGGAGACCTGGTATCGATAAAAGCAGATACGGCTTACGTTTTGAGCTATTCGAGCGGGCAAGTGGTGAAACAACGAAGACTGGAACTATTGCGCATGCGAAGCATAAACGATTCGCTGGAGGCGCTTTTAATATCGAATACTGGTAAACTCGAAGCACTTAATGCTTATATCGATAGCTTGCAAAAGCGGGCTGTGGTGGATAGCGTCTCTATTGCACAGTCTTTTAAAAGGTCAATTGAAAATTTGAACCGAATTAATGACAGGTTACAAAACGAAAACTCTAAACTGCAACAAATACAAAAAAAGCAGCAAACCCTGATTTTGGAACAGGAAAAAGATATAAACCAACTGCAGAAAAAAACAAGAGGCGTGTGGTGGAATGGTGTAAAAGATAAGTTTGCGGCTTTTGGCGGAGGCGTTGTTGTAGGTGCACTTATTTTGTTGCTGATATGATAAACGTATAATAAATTCCGGCACAATGCTGTAACCAGGTATTTACTTTTCTGAAGTATTCTTGTATACTAAGTTAGGGATGTTTCGATTTTCGCCGGTATGTTTTGTTTAACAGTTTATTAATTTGTGAGTGCGACTGTAATTATAATAATGTTTAATAAAAAAGTTGGTTTTTCTGTTAATGAATTGTAAATTTGGTTACTGAAGTATTTTTTTTAGTCGAAATGCGGGAGAATAGTCCATATAACGAAATTACTACTGTTGAAGCATTGAAGCACCATGAGGGTTTGTATGAGAAGGTTTTAAACATTGCCCAATTCGAATCAGAACTCGATATGGGTGTCAATCCAAGAAACTTCGATCAGGCCGATGTTAGTAAACTTTCAGAGCGGGATACTGAATACATCAGCAAGGTATGCCTGCTGGCAGAGCAACGTATGAGCAATTCGGCATGGATTACCAATACACTGAAAGCAATTGAGCAGAAATTCCGAACACATTCACGAACACAAAAAGGTATACGGTTCAATGATGAGTTATTCAAAAGTGGCAGGGGTATTTTGGAGCATTACCTGGAAGAACTGGAAAAAGAAAATTATTGACATGACATCAGGCGGTTTTATAAATTGCCTGTTTTTTTATTGATATTGACAGTGTAATCCGCGTTCTATTTTTGGTAAGGCTTTTTTGGCAGTTTAACTTCACTCCACAACTTTATGAAGTGACCCTTTTAATTTCCATGAAATTGTGAACGGCCAGCTATCCACTTAAAAGGTTTTGTTGATCTGATTTAATCAAAGAAAAACTTTCGTATTCGTGTAATGCGTTGTAAATTTATAGAATGAAGTTTTACCTTGCTGTAAATTTTTCGTTGAAATGAAGGACATGCTTGGTTGTCCAGTTTCTGGCGGCAATTGTATAGTTCCGGCAAAAAGGAATACACATGAACGAGGCAAAAAAAAATAGAACAATAAAAACGGTTCAGGAGCTAAAAAACAATGGCCCTTTGTTCAAAAAAACTATTAAAATTGCGCAATTTGAGTCGGAGCTTGATTTGGGAGTTAATCCTAAAAATTTCGACCAGGCAAAAGTGGGCAATCTTACAGAGAATGATTTTGAATACATCAGCAAGGTGTGTGTGCTGGTTGAGAAGCGTTTGAGAGATGCCGCATGGATCACGAAAACAGTTGATGATATAGAAAACTTATATAAGGTAAAATCGGGCTCCATAAGAGGTATACGCTTCGATGATGAACTGTTTAAAGCCGGCAGGGGTATTTTGGAGTCTTACCTTAAAGATTTAAAAAAAGATCAGATAGGATAAGTAGCACTTTTGAGAAAGTATTTATCTGTATTAAATTCCTTTTTTATTTGTCAGTATTTATAGAACACGGGGCTAGCTTATGTTTTCGTTGCCATTTCTTTAATTTAATCCGGGTATGACAAGGCATAATCGAAACAATCTTTAAATCAGCACGACACCGCTTGTCTTAAAAAATTATAGATAAACAATAGCGAAGTTATCTAACCTTCAAAGAAATGATTATTTTTAGCGCTTAATTTAATCCAAATTGAGCATTTTTCGCTCACGAAAGTACACAAACACTGAACAACTGATGAAGCATATTTCTATATTTTTTACGGTTCTTGTTATTAGCATAAGCGTTATTGGCCAGACCATCGACCAGCAGGCAGACAGTATTTTAAACTTAATGACACTTGAGGAGAAAATCGGGCAGATGACCCAGGTGGAACGCAATGCATTGATAAATGACCAGGATATTGCCACCTACAGTATAGGCTCGTTGCTCAGTGGAGGCGGCTCATCGCCAGCATCCAATAGCCAGGAGGGTTGGGCCAGTATGTACGACAATTATCAGAGCATAGCATTGCAAAGTAATTTGGGTATTCCGCTTATTTATGGCATTGATGCCGTGCACGGACACAATAATGTGCAGGGAGCCGTAATTTTTCCGCACAACATCGGAATGGGCTGTACCTGGAACCCTGAGCTGATTAGAACGGCAAACGAAATAGTCGCAAAAGAGGTGGCTGCCACCGGTATCGACTGGACCTTTGCACCATGTATAGCCGTGGCTCGCAACGAGCGTTGGGGCAGAACTTATGAAGGTTTTGGCGAAACACCCGAAATACAAAAAATTATGGCAGCTGAATCGGTACTCGGGTTGCAAGGCACTAATCTGAGCCTGAACGAGACCATTCTTGCCTGTGCCAAACACTACGTAGGCGATGGAGGAACCAGCGATGGCATTGACCAGGGCAATACCGTAATGTCTGAAGATTCGTTGCGGCAGATTCACATGCAGGGTTACATCGATGCCATTGACCAGGGAGTTGGAACTGTTATGGCATCATTTAACAGTTGGAATGGTGATAAATTGCATGGCCACCAATACCTGCTCACCGATGTGTTGAAAAATGAACTGGGCTTCGAAGGATTTGTTATTTCAGACTGGGCAGGAGTGGACCAGATCGATGAGGACTATCGTACCGCCATAAAAAGGGCCATCAATGCAGGAATCGATATGGTGATGGTACCCGATCGCTACGAAGTATTCATTAGCCATTTGACCAGCCTGGTAAATGATAATGAAGTGAGCCAGTCCCGCATAGACGATGCCGTGCGCCGCATACTAAAGCAAAAATTACTACTCAACCTTTTTGAGCAACCTTATGCAGATAATGCAACTGCCGGTGATTTCGGATCGCAGGCGCACAGAGATGTTGCCCGCCAGGTGGTGCGTGAATCCATGGTGTTGTTGAACGCCAAAAATGATGTTTTACCGCTGCAAAAAAACGGACAATCAATTTTAGTAGCCGGTGAGTTGGCTGCTGACCTTGGCGCACAATGCGGCGGATGGACCATCTCATGGCAGGGGAGTAACGGCGATATCACCACAGGTACCAATATACTGACCGGTATAAATAACCTCGCAGAAACCAGCGAGATAACATACGCGCCCGATGGCAACTACAGTGCAGCTCCTGATGTGGCTGTGGTCGTGGTTGGTGAGAAAACACCCTATGCCGAAGGCGAGGGTGACCGCACATCGCTAAATCTCGATGAAACTGATATTCAGTTGATGAAAAAGCTCAAAAAAGCCGGAATCCCCACTGTGGCCGTATTGGTTTCGGGACGTCCGATGGTGTTGGGCGAATTGTTGCCCTATACCGATGCTATTTTGGCAGCCTGGTATCCGGGCACTGAAGGACAGGGTGTAGCAGAAGTGTTGTACGGTGATTATCAACCTTCGGGTATGCTGACGCACTCCTGGCCAAAAGCTATGTGGCAGGTGCCCATCAATTTTGGCGATAGCCTTTATAATCCTTTGTACGAGTATAAACATGGTCTGCAGGAATTTCCTGCCAGTGCCGGAGCAGCTCAACTATTGGCTTATGCAGCCACTACAAACAAAGCTGGTGATTCAATAATATTGACGCTTTCAGATGAAATTACAACTATGAATGCCACAGTTTCAGATTTTACAGTTGAGATAGACGGCGTCGCTGCCACCGGTATCTTAAGCGGGGTAGGTATTGCCGGTTATGATGAAAGTGCACTCGTGTTCCCGTTAAATACTGTAATTGAACAGGGACAAAAAATAACAATATCTTATTCCGGCAGCGATATTACTGCTTCGGAACTTGCACTTGGCAACCTCGATGGGTTTTATGTGCATAATGCCGCAGGTGGTGCTGGTATTTGGTATGCTGTGCCAGGGAGACTTGAAGCTGAGCATTTCTTTGAAATGGAAGGTGTACAAACCGAAGCCTGCACAGACGTGGGCGGTGGTGAAAACGTAGGGTACATTGATCCGGGCGATTGGATGAAATATAAAATACAGGTTTCTGAATCGGGTTTTTATACAATTAACGGACGTTTAGCTGGATATTCGAATGGTACCTTACTCATCAGGTTTAACGACACCATAGAAACCGGAATTGATTACACAGCTACCGATGGATGGCAAACCTGGCAGGATTTCTCAACCTGGGAATACCTGGAAGCCGGCACCTACATCATGGAAGTGGTTGCGCAAACCAATGCTTTGAATATTAATTACTTCGATTTTGAACTGCATGAAACACGAATTGAGCAATCTGTAACCCGTATCGGGGATATTAAAGTTTATCCAAATCCTGTAAGCAACCAACTTACAGTAGATTTTTCAAATACACTCAGTCACAAAGCCTCCATCAAACTTATTGATGCAACAGGTAAGTATGTTGAAGAGCTTTACCATGGAGGAATAATCCAGGGTGGTAACAGTTTTACATTTCCTGTAAATGAAGCTTTACCCGCAGGTATTTATTTTATTGAAATTAAGGATGGAGTCAGAAGGTATTTCAAGAAAATCATAAAAAAATAACCAGTCTTAATATATTGAATTACCCGGGTTTCCGGGTTAAAAACAGCACACGGATTAACCCGAAAAATTAGTTGAGCTGAGTACGTACTTTGTCCTCGCTTCATGAATAAAGCAGGTTAAGCTGTTAATTCAATAAATATGTGGTCTTTTATAATTGATGGCATTTAGTTATTTGTGCTCTTGCAGAAATTTCATGGATAAACTGTTTAAAACGGATATCGCTTCAGGTGACTTTTGCAAAAAAGGTTCAAACAGGGAAATAAACAGGGCATTATTCCATGCCTTGTGAAACAGCACGTTCAATCTGTTTAATTTTCTTGAGGTCATTGATTACTTTGTCTGATGGTTTAAAATAGTCGTACTGTCCCCAGAATTCAGGTGCGTAACTAAAGGTTTCATCAGAAAAAATCACACTCGGATTAACCGATTCACGCCTGCTGGGTTTCTCCACGTTTGTAGTATCGGTATTTACTACGTAAAAAGCTGTTTGCGAGGTGTAAGGTTTATAAAACCAATTGCCGCGTTTTTTTACTTTTACAGAGAGTAGCGTTTCAGTGCGCTGCAAATACCAGGTGTTTCCAATGCGTTTGTAGCGCACTTTATAACTGGCCTGGTTGAATTTTTTCTTTACACCCCTGGAACGTTTCGATACCAGCTCTTCGAGGGCATCTTTACGGGATTCGGCATAGGCAAAGTCCACGCCTTCGAGGGCGAAGTTTTCTGCATTAATCACCATTTGGCCCTGGTACCGTACTTTAGTCCCTGCAATGGGTTTAAAGTTAATGATGTACACCATTTGCCCGTTGATGTACGATGTGCGTTCTATTTTGTAGGTGTAATGTTCGTAGGTAAGCGGATGCATGAATGAGGGTCGATTGCGCACCACATCGAGGTAGAGTGATGTGCGCAGCCCTGATTTAATTTTTAGCAAAACCGAGTCTTTTTTACTGGCCGATTTTATGGTGCGGCTTTGTATACGCTGGATGCGCTCTGTGTTAATTGTTTTTTGGTAATTGTTTTTGTAAACCTTCAGCACTGCTTCTGAAAAATACTGGTAGTCGTTGCCACGCTTTACCTCTTCACGGTAAAAACCAGTGTAGGCCACATCTTTTTGCGGGTAATGACCAGTCAGATTTTCCATCATGTTTTTAACAATTGTACGGGCGCTGGCCCCACTGACAATAATTTCTTCCAGTTTAATGCTGTGTGTTTTAAGCTTTACATCAATATGTTTGTTCTGAATTTCTTGTACAGGAACTTCCATGCTGTAATAACCCAGGTGCGAAACTACTAGGGTGTCATTCTTTGATTGCGATTGAATTTTAAGTACAAATTCACCATCGGCATTGGTGATTACGCCCTGGAATGTGTTTTTAAGATACACTGAGGCTGCAATTAAGGGTTCTTCGTTGCTTCTGACCGATCCGGTGAGGATAAAATAATTTTTACCGGGTGCTTCTTTAATGATGATATGCCGGTTTCTGCGAACCAATTGTACTTCCCTGTCATCGGCCACTAGCTTAATAATATCCTCCACAGAAGCACTATCAACGTTAATGTCGATTTCTGTGGTATCATTCAGGTATTTGCTGTTGTAAGAAAAGAGGTAACCTGTAGTTGCTGAAATGGTGTCCAGTACAGTCCGTATGTTGGTTTGCTCAAGTTTTAACGAAATAAGCGTATCGTTTGCTTTTTCCTGGGCATTGGCAAATACCGGTAAAAGCAAAATTAAAAATAACCATATTCTGCGCCGTTCAATCAATTCCTCTGTTTTAGTACCACATTTTCATCCGCAATGGTGTATTGCAGATTGTGTGTTTCAGAAATAATGTCAACAATTTCTTTCAGGGATTGATTTTTAAAGGTAGCAGATATTTGCATTTTTCCAATTGATGAATCAGCGAAAACCACATTTTTGCCAAATGCTTCCTCCAGTTTTGTAGCTACATAGCCCAAATTGGCATTTGAAAAATAGAAGTCCCGTAGTGCCCAGCTGAGGTAGTTGGGATTAACGTTTTTAATGGCATACAACCTTTTATTGTCTGCTTCGGCATACTCATCGGCCTGTAATACCATGCTTTCTTTAGTATATTTATGGTTTACTTTTACTTTACCTGATTTTACTATAATCAGGTCCGGTCTGTTGGGACGTGAGTCAACGCTGAAAGCGGTTCCTACCACTTCGATGTTTGTTCTGGCTGCTTCAATTATGAAGGGTTTTTCATCATTTGCTTCCACATCGAACCATGCCTGGCCTTTAAGATTTGTGTTGCGTGTTTTTTTGTTGAACCGCTCATCGAGTGTAAGTTCACTGCCTTTTTTCAAAATAACAGTACTGTTGTCAGGCAGGGTTATTTCCATGCGGTGCTCTGCCACATAGCGTATTTGGTTATGTCCGGGCAGAAAATAGGCCACTAACAGTGCCAGGAGGCCAAATCCCAAAATTATGGCAGCAGCAATGGCCATTTTGGGTGCTTTGATGAATTTTTTACGTTTTTCATCTTGCTGGTTGGCTATTCTGTGCTCCAGATTGCTCCATGCCTGCTCAGAATCGAACCGGGTTGAATTTTGATCATCCATTTTATTCCAGTATTGTGCTATTGTCTGGAACTCTTTGTTGAGTTCCGGATTTTGGTTTATTTGTGCTGCAAACTCCTCATGTTCAGAAGCGTTTAACTCTCCGGACAAGAAACGGGCTGCTTGTATGTGAAATGCATCATTCATTTTTGGGCTGTTTTGAGTGCTTCTCTTAGGGCTTTTAGGGTACTACCCATATCTGCTTCCACGGTCTTAATTGATATGGATAATTCATTGGCAATTTCTCTGTATTTTAGTCCCTGCTGCCGGCTCAGATTAAATATTTTACGACACCGCTCGGGAAGTTGCATCAGGGTTTGGTTAAATAGTTTCTCCAACTGTGTGGCTTCTAGTAACTCAAGCGGACTTTCCGGTGTATGGCCTGTGTGTGGATCTTGCTCGTACTGTTGTTTAATTTTAAGATGTCTGCCATAAGCTGTACACTTGTTGCGTATGGTTTTGTATAAATACCCTCTGAGGTTTTTCTGAATTATTAGTTGTTTCCTTTTTTGCCACAATTTGTAAAAGGCGTCCTGTACAATTTCTTCGGCTTCGTCCGGATCTTTCACAAAACTATTTGCAAAGTGGCAGAGTTCGCTATAATGCGTTTTGAACAGGTGCTCAAACGCTGTTTTATCTCCTTTTCTTATTTGTTTAATTATGTGCTTGTCAGACTTTTCCATTCGTTACCGCAATAATCCAATGGCCTAAGTCTGCCAGCCTTTAAATTCTAAAGGTTGGCAAACTTTACCGGGTTTGTTAATTTGAATTGGCCATGGTTTTATTTGTCAGATAAAGGTACAATTATTTTTGTTAAACTAAATCATGTTAAAGCTCAGCCTACTTATTACTTAATAAGTTGCTTCACAGCTTTGCTGATATCGCTACTCGGGTCAATAATGTTTTTTCTACCCCAGAAGTCTCCATCGGTAAAACTATCAATCTCTTCTGAGAGTACGTCGCTAGTGTAAAAACGGTGATGGCGCGGGAAGGGCTGAATATTGGTAAATTTGCGGTCGGTAATAACCATTTCAGATGTAATTGTGTATTTATTTTTGAAGAGCCTTCTGCGGTAGTCGCATTTAAACTCTACGATAGCACGGGCGTAGTCGAATAACCATTTTCCATCAATATTTTCGTAACGAATATGGTAGTTGGCTGATAGTGGTTCGAAGATCATTCCAATGGGCTTTTTCCGAATAAAGCGCCTCTGTGTTTCAAGGTCATTTACCATATTCATGGAGAATACAGCCTCCTTAAGGGCAAGCTTTTTAACATCTACATAGAATTTTCCATTGTACAGCGGAAAATTAACATGTGGTAGTTGCTTAAATGAGACAATGTAGTGCGCGCGGTTATTTACCATTACAATATCTTCGAGCTCGTATTCATAAAATTTCATGTACTCCTCATTCAGAATCAATGAAGGGTTTTTTATCAGATCAAGGTACATCAAAACCCTTGGGCCACCACGTAGCTTTACTAAAAGCGTATCAATTTCGCTATGATTTACTTTTTTACGGCCTTTTTGAATACTTACCTGGTCGGTGCCAAATATGGCGCCCAGCGGAGCTTTATAAATATCTACCACTGCTTCTGCCAAAATCTGGTATTTCCAACGCTCTTTTACACTTTCACGATAAAACGCTTCCAGCATTGCAGGGTCTGAATAGTATTTCTCTTTGATATTGCGAAACATAGCCCTTACGATGGTTTCTGGCTCTTTGGGCGTGGCTGTAATTTCAGATATCTGAATACTGTTGGATTCTATTGAAATGGTATTAATCTTATCTTTTTTCAGGCTTTTAATAGGTACTACAGCATTTTTGTAACCTATAAAAGAGACCACAAGATTTGCATCCATGAGGGTTTCAGGTACTTTTAAAACAAATGTACCTTCGCTGTTGGTCACCGTACCAATGCTTGTGTTTTCAATAGCAACAGAAGCGTAAAATTTGGGATCCTCTGTCTGCTTGTCTATAATTTTACCCTCATAAGTATGTGTGGCTGGTTGGGCAATAGTTTGGAAAGCAGAGGCTGCGATCAGTAACAATATCATTACCGATGCTTTTAACGTTTTATGGGAGTTTTTAAGTTTCATAATTCTGTGGATTAAATTTAACATTTTTGGGCCCTTTTACCATAATGACGTTTCAGGATGGTTTTACCCTATAAAAAACTAAAAAAAGTTTCAATCAGAATTATTGCTGGTAGATATGCTTTAACTTACAGCTTTGAAAATCAGAATATTTTATTAAATTTGAATTGTATTATACTATCCTTTTACAATAAAAAGAAACGCTATGAAACACTACTACACCTTTATTTTTTTAACGCTTTTTGTTCTAAATTCTTCCTTTGCCCAGGAATTACCTGAGCAATTTGATTTACGCGATTATAACGGCGAAAATTATGTTACTTCAGTGAAAAGCCAGATTGATGGCACCTGCTGGACACACGGAGCCGTGGCTGCCATTGAAGGCAACCTGATGATGAACGCAAATTGGACCAATGCCGGTCTCGAAGGAGAACCCAACCTTGCAGAATACCATCTTGACTGGTGGAACGGTTTTAACCAGGAGTTTAACCAGGATACCATGCCTAATGATGGGAGTGGTCTTGAAGTGCATTATGGCGGCGACTACCTGGTTACTTCAGCCTATTTGTCGAGAGGTGAGGGGGCAATTCAAGATACTGCCCTTGAAGGTTATTGGCATTCGAATATGCCACGACGTGCTGCATCAAGTTACAATTACTTTTACGTGCGCAACATTGAGTGGCTTACCATGGGTGATAGCCTGGAACGTATTGATTTACTTAAGACCAAAATAATGGAAAATGGTGTCATGGGAACATGCATGGCTTATGATGGACAGTTTATAGATTATTCATACAACCATTATCAGCCGCCCAGTTCCGATGTGCTGCCAAATCATGCCATTGCTATTGTAGGGTGGGACGATACCCATATTACAGGAGCTCCGCAACCGGGAGCCTGGTTGTGTAAGAACAGTTGGGGCTCAGGATGGGGCTATGATGGATATTTCTGGATTTCTTATTACGATAAATGGGCTGGCCGGGAGCCTGAAATGGGCGCTATCTCTTTTTCAAATACCGTTGAACCATTTTTCGATACCATTTACTATCACGATTATCATGGTTGGCGCGATACGTGGACTGAATCGAATACGGCAATGAACGCTTTTTCAGCAGTGGATTCGATCTCTCTTAAAGCTGTAAGTTTTTACACGGCCGCCGATAGTGTGAATTATACCTGCACCATTTATGATGATTTTGACACAGAGCTTTCTAATAGCCTCGGGGAGGTTGCAGGTTTTATTGAACTTAAAGGCTTTCATACTATAGATTTGCCCGAATTGATTGGTATCCCCGAAGGCGATGATTTTTACATGGAACTGGAGTTCGATAAGGGAGGACAACCTTTTGATCGCACATCTGAAGTGCCCGTTTTGCTGTGTGCAGAAAATACCCGCACAGTGGTTCATTCAACGGCATCGGCTGGTGAGAGTTTCTATAAAGATGATCAGGGGCACTGGATTGATTTTTACGCTGAAGGCGATAGTTTTTGGCAGTATTCAGGCAATTTTTGTATTAAAGCTATTGCCGATAAAGGTATGGAGGCCGGCAATGGTATTATCTCCGAACCACGTACAAATATTGATGTAAATGTTTGGCCACAACCGGCTAAAGATCAGGTCTCATTTGCTATAAAAGGCAAAGTGGGCGTCGGACAGGTTTACATTTTAAATGTGAGTGGTCAGCTTGTGAAAACAGTAACATTTAATAGCCAGGAACAAGTGGACGTGGATATATCCAGCTTTGCAAGTGGCATCTATCTTTACCAGGTACATACCAAACAGGGTGTGACTACTGGTAAGTTGATAAAGCAATAGGAAAGTACTTTTTAAAGAGAGGGACTGCTCATTTACTTATGATCAGTCCTTTTTTATTTTTGCTGTATTTGTAAAATTTTGCAAATAATAGTGAAGCCCGCCCCACTTATCTGGAAACTACTTAGTAATATATAAATACCTGATTGCCAGTTTTTGGGTGTCCTTATTTAAATTGGATTTAAAATAATTAAAGTTTAACTTTAAACATTAAAACATCATACCAAAAAAATCCCAAAATGAAAACACTATTGGCTTTTACCATTGTTTTAGCCACTTCGTTGAATGTCTTTTCACAATTAAGTGGTTCTTATACCATCGGCGCCTCTGGCGATTATGGTACTTTTAATGAGGCTGTTGAGGCGCTTAGTACGGAAGGTGTTTCAGCCGCAGTAACGTTTAATGTTGAACCGGGAGTTTACAACGAGCAGGTTGTGGTGCCTGAAATAACAGGCGCTTCAGCCGCAAACAATATCACTTTTCAATCAACAACCAACGACAGTACTGATGTTGAGCTCACTTATGCTTCAACTAATGGCGATTCAGCTTTTGTCATTAAATTCGACACAACGCAAAATATTACTTTCCGGTACATTACAATTCACTCGCAAAGCGAAATTTACGATCACAATATGGTTGTGCTGTGTAATTCGCAAGATATTCAGTTTTATAATTGCCACTTTGCCGGATCGTTGTCGGCCACAGATTTTAATTACACCGAAAACCTTTTAGTAACCGTTGAAACAGATGTCCGAGGCGATAATTTTAGGGTAGAAGATTGTTACTTCCTGAACGGAGGGTATGGTTTGCTGTTGAATGGGATAAATGAGCCTGTAAGAGCCGTTAATGCTGTAATTACAGGTAATATTTTTCATAATCAGGTATGGCGGGGAGTTGAATTGATTTACCACAGCGATGCAATTATTACCAACAACCTTTTTACGGGTAGCCCGAGTTATTCTGCAATTAAGTGCGACCAATGTTTTAATGTAGATATAGAAGCTAATGAAATATTGGCCAATTCTCCTACAGGAACTACTATTGATATGAACGTTGGTATATTTTTGTATTATTCTGCTCAGATTGATATACGGCAAAATATAATAAGCAATTTTAGCACAACTGGAATTGAAATGTATTATGGTGAGGATGATGGCAGCGTAAATCCGCGTATTTCAAATAACTTTATTATTGGCGAACGCACAGGAATTAATATTGCTTTTTCCGATTATTATGAAATTTATCATAATAGCATATATTCATCAGGAATTTGTCTGAAACTTCAATCAGATGAAACGGATGTGTACAATAATGTATTTCAAAATTATGCCGGTGGGCAGGTAATAAATACCGATTCTGATTATGACATTGTTGATTTTGATTATAACAATTATTACACTGATGGGGCGCAATTAGCCACATGGAAAGGTACAGCTTGTGCAACACTAAGCGATTTGCAAACTACCTCCGGACAAAATGCAAATGCTATATCTGTAAACCCGGAGTTTCTGGCACCTGACGATCTGCATACGTTCTCGACCAATTTGAATGGAGCTGCGTTAGCCGGGTTAGAAACAACCGATATTGATGGTGAGCCGCGCGATGGCGCTAACCCTGACATGGGTGCCGATGAATTTACACCGCAAGTGTATAATCTGGCTATGGTAGATGTGGTATTGCCTTCTGGTTGCGATTTAACAGCTACCGAGCCGGTTTCTATTAAGTTTGTGAATAGGGGAACGGCTAATTATGGCTCTGTTCCGGTTCGTTATACCCTCGATGGCGGTACAACTTTTATAAACGAAACCGTTTCACAGGCAGTGAATGCAGGCGATACGGTGGAATACACTTTTACTGCTACGGTAGATATGGCTGTTCCCAATGAATATATTTGTACTGCTTCTGTAGAAGAACCCAATGATGAGTTGCCGGACGATAATTCACTGAACAAAGCTTATAAAAGTTATGGCTCCATAAATAGCTATCCATTTGAGGAAGATTTCGAAGTGGGCGATTCATATTATTTCAAGCGGTCTTCTAACTCCGATGCACAGGTAAATGTGAATTCAGCAGCAGCAAATAATAGCAATTACGGCCTTATGTTCGACTATTCCAGTGAAGGCGGTCATTTATGGGACTGGGTAGGAGGCGATACTCCTGATTCTACCCAACTTTGGGTCGATAACGCTTATTTTCATGGTTTTGCTACATCCTGCAATGTTGATGTTTCAGGCATGACCAATCCGGCGCTACAGTTTGATATGAAGATATACGTAACCTCCTCAGCAAAGCAGGCCTGGTTTCGGGTGTTAGTCGATGGAGCTACCGAATTGACCGATGTAGAGGGCGTGGAAGAATTTCATGTCACCAGCACTACACCCTTTGAAACCAAAGTTTTTCCACTTAACCAGCTTAGTATAGATAATTTTGAACTTATGTTTCAATCCTGCGTAAGAAGCTCACCGTATATTTATGTAGACAATATCATTATCGGTGAAAAGCCGGTGGTTGAACTTGGAGCAGACCAAATAACCTGTGAAGGAACACCCGTCACCTTCGATGCGGGAGCAGGAGTGGGACACACTTATGCCTGGTTTAAAGATGGAAGTACGGATACCCTCACCAAAACGCAGACTTACGCCACCGATGTGGCAGGCACCTATTTTGTTCATGTGTATTCCGATGCCGGAATTATCTCAAAGGATACCGTTGCGCTAACTGTCAATCCATCCTATTCGTTTGTGAAAGATACCGCTATTTGCGACAGCGAAACCCTCGAATGGCACGGACAGGTTTATGATGAAACAGGAACGTACTATGATAATTTGCAGGCAGAACTTGGCTGCGACAGCACGTTTACGCTTAATTTAACGGTCAATCCTACATACACGTATTCTGAAACTTATAGCATTTGTGATAATGACAGCCTTTTATGGCACGAAGAATATTACAAAGAACCGGGCATTTATTACGACAGCCTTTTGAGCATTAATGGTTGCGATAGTGTTTATGTGCTTCAATTAGAAAACAATCCAACATTCCTCGATGAGCAGATATCAACGATATGCAGCAACGACAGCCTGCTTTGGCGCGGAAGTTATTTTAATGAAACCGGCATTTATTACGATAGTCTCGAATCAATGTATGTCTGCGATAGTGTTTACATGCTCGATCTTACGGTTAATCCGGCATACAGTTTCTATGAATCAGCCACAATTTGCGATAACGACAGCCTGCTCTGGCGGGGCGATTATTACAAAAATGCCGGCACGTATTACGATAGTCTTATAACCGATTTGGGCTGCGATAGTGTTTATGTGCTTGACTTATTTGTAAACCCCACATTTTTTAGCTCTGAAGCGTACACAATTTGCTCTAATGATAGTATTTTGTGGCACGACAATTATTACAACGAAACCGGCTATTATTACGACAGCTTATCGTCTGTAGATGGCTGCGACAGTGTAATTATGCTCGATTTAACCGTAAATCCGGCTTATGAATTTGTGGAAACAACCGCTATTTGTGATACCGATAGTGCATTTTGGCGTGACGATTATTACCATGTTTCCGGCATGTATTACGACAGTCTTACAACCGGGTTGGGCTGCGATAGCGTATTTGTACTCGACCTGACTGTAAATTCAACTTTCTATAATGAGCAGGTTTACACAATTTGCAGCGACGACAGTGTATTGTGGCAAGATAATTATTACAGTGAAACCGGCATTTACTACGATAGCCTGGTTTCTCAACACGGTTGCGACAGTATGTATATGCTCGATTTGACTGTAAATCCGGCATATCATTATCTTGAAACAACATCCATTTGCGATAACGACAGCGTTTTCTGGCACGGAAACTATTATTTCGATGCAGGAACTTATTTTGACAACTATACAACGGAACACGGTTGCGATAGCATATATCAACTCGATCTTGTGGTGAATCCTACTTATGAATACGATGATGATGAAACGATATGTAACGGTGATAGCATTTTGTGGCGGGGGAACTATTTCAGTGAGCAAGGCGATTATTTTGATGAATATACAACCATTTTTGGTTGCGACAGTGTTTATAGTCTTTTTCTTGAGGTTTACACTATTGACACATCAGTTACGGTTCTAGATAATGTATTGACAGCAAATGCCTCTGGTAGCGTTATTTACCAGTGGTTTAACTGTAATACCGGCTTTTCAGTAGGTTTCAATCAAACGTTCGAGGTTACTGAGAGCGGAACATACGCGGTTGCGCTTGACCAGTTAGGTTGTCGCGATACATCATCTTGCTACACCATTAATCTTGATGGGTTGGAGCAGTATGATGCTGTTTCAGGAAGTTACCATATTTATCCAAATCCGGCGAAGGAAACTGTTACCATTGAAGGCGGTGCTATTGAGTCGATTCGTATTCAGGATACCCGCGGAAAAATCGTGGCTACAAATAATTATGGCGGAAAACCAAAAGTGAGCCTCAACGTTTCGTCATATCAGCCGGGAGCTTATGTTTTACAAATCAATACCGGTAAATTTATCATTTCCAAACTTGTTTTTATAGAATAGTAATTTTGTAATGAGGAGAATTATTTGGCAAAAAGTTGATATAGGAAAGTAGTAGGATGTAGTAAAATAAAACAGGAGGAAAATAAAGTATTCTTTCCTCCTGTTTGTTTGTATTGTAATTCAAGTTTATTTCCTGTTTTGTGCAATGGGGCACCCATACTGCAGAATGCGTTAAAATGGAATATTCAATTTAATCGTACTTTTTTGTTTCAGGTCAAAAAGAGTAAGCAAAAACTGTATCCGATAACTGGTGAAAACCCGCCGCTTACAGAAAAATGCTAAAATCTTCTCATTATGGCTAAATTTCACGAACCCGGTGGCCGTCCAAAAAGTCAAACCTCGCCGTTCGTTACGAGAGTGTAGCCTGCTGTAACCGCTGCACGAAGTGCAAGCTCAGCCTTTTCTATTCCAATCCACAGCCGCAGAAATTTTATGCGGATGGCTTTATTGTACCTCCTACTAATAACGTTTTGGAATCATACTTCACGCAGCGACCGCAACGAAGGCGCAACGTTCGCAACGTGATGACTCGTAGCGTTCGTGGCGTCTTTTTATCGTGGCGTGCGTGGCGAGAAATCTTTAAAAAAGAAATTAATCATCATAAATGCATAGATTTACGGAACACCGTTTAATTAAACTGAACGTAACAGAACGAGACACCCAAAAGAGAAAGACTTAAGAGTTAAGTTACTAATAATCAATATCTATTTCAGCATATATCGTTTTCATGCGCAAAACAGGAGGAGGAAAATAAAGTATTCTTTCCTCCTGTTTATTTGTATTGTAATTCATGTTTATTTGAGTACAGCTTCGTGAAAGGCAAATGGAATTTTTACAAGTTCCTTGTAATCTTCTGCCAAATCAAGAATATCCTCATCGTTATAAAACCAGTTCACTTTCACTTCAAAGTTTTGGCGGTGTAGTTCCTCAAGTTTTTTAAGAATTTGTAAAATAAACTTGCTTGAACTGGTATTAAAAAATTCAATTTTAAAATTAAGGGTTGTAGTTTTTTTCGGTTGCACTGAATATTCATCCAGCCAGTTAAGCACTGGTTTATAAACATTCATTGCGTTTTCTGGTATTGAGCGGCCATACAATTCAAAAGTTCCGGTACTGCTGTTTAAAGCAATTCCAGGCGTGGAATGTGTGGCTTCATAAAATAGGTCTTCCATGGTTTTAATTCTGGTTTTTTATTGCATTGGCTACTTCTGTGGCAATTTCTTCACAAAGGGCCAACTCGTCGTTATTTGGTGCACATCGTGCTTCTGCTTTAGGTCCTAGCGGCTCAAGTTTTAGCTCTTCTGCCCATTTTTGCAGCGTGCGATGGCCTCCGCCACCCCATGAGGAGTTGCCGAAAATACCCAAATGCCGATTCTTAATGTACATGTTTTTGAGTTTATCGAGTAGCGAGCCAACAGGTGGAAAAATACCACCGTTGTACGCAGCACTGCCGATAATCAAACCATTGTATTTCCAAATGTCACTTATTATGTAGGATGCATGGGTTTTTGATGCATCGTATATTCGAATGTTCTTAATGCCTTCTTCTGAAAGTTTACGGGCAATATGGTCGGCCATTTTTTCGGTATTGCCGTACATAGATCCAAAAACGATTACCACACCGTCTTCTTCTGCCTCATATTTCGACCATTTCTGGTATTTATCCATGATGTAGTCGATGTGGCAACGCCATACGGGACCGTGTGTGGCAGCAATTTGTTTAATGTCCAGCGTACTGAGTTTGGCAAGTGCTTTTTGGGTTTGGTTGCCGTATTTTCCTACAATGTTGCTGTAGTACCTGCGCAGTTCATCGTGGTAAAAGTCTAAATTGAGTTCATCATCGAACACACCACCATCGAGGGTACCAAAACTGCCAAATGCATCGGCTGAAAACAGTGTTTTGGTGGTGCTTTCATAGGTGACCATTGTCTCTGGCCAGTGCACCATCGGGGCCATGTAAAAACTCAGTTCGTGTTTTCCAAGTTTAAGCGTATCGCCTTCGGTCACCTCTTTTTTACCTTCCTCAATGCCGAAAAAGCCCTCCAGCATGGGAAAGGTTTTTTTGTTGCCCACAATTTCTATGTCGGGGTACTGGTTTACAATTTGTTTAATGGCACCACTGTGGTCTGGCTCCATATGGTTTACAACCAGGTAGTCAATGGGAGTTTGCCCGAGAATTTCTTCAATTTTGAGCAAAAAATCTTCCATATGACCGTATTCAACGGTGTCTATTAGCGCCACTTTTTCATCTACAATGAGGTACGAATTGTAGGCTACGCCATTTGGCAATGGCCATGCATTTTCAAATAAATTTGTACGGCGGTCATTAACGCCAAGGTAATAAATATCATCTGAGAGTTTTACGTGCTTCATGCCACTATAATTTACTATTTTTTATCTATAATGTTTCACTTTTCATAAAAAGCATCACGGCCCGGATAATATAGCTTTTTGGCCGCTACTTGTGGAGGAAACAAATAATACACCACTTTGCCTTCTGAACATAAATCGCCGGCAAAATTAAAAATTTGAGCATGAATATGAGCTTTTTTTCGGTTTTTTTCTGTCAATCTGGCACGTATCGTAACAGGGTGGCCGTCTTCAATCATTACAGGTTTATGGTATTGTGTGGTCATCTCAATTGTCATACCCGAAGTATTGGTTTTTACTACTACTACCCAGTTGGCAATTTCATCCATTAATGTGGCCTGTATGCCTCCATGGAGCACCTGATAGAAACCTTCATACTGCTTGGTGGGCTGCCATTCAGTAACGATTTCTTCTCCATCTTCATAAAAGGTTAGTTTAAGGCCTTCCTCATTCTCCGGCGCACAACCAAAACAGTTATAGCCTTCTAGTTTTGCATAGGGGTTGTTGAGTTTAATCATAGAAGTTTGGTTAAATTGATGAGATACAGATTTCAAATCTAATGAAAATTCAAAAACTTAATGATTCTCCTCCGACTGATTAAATGCCTGTACGTACCTTTTCCATTCCCTGAAGGCAGCTGCCGGGCAATTTTGATTTTGCACCGGCATATATTTTCGCCGATGATTTTGTTCCTGGATGTAATTTCTGCCAAACGCGGCGACTTATGCTTTGGGTGCGCTAACCCAAGACGTTGCCCGTGGGTTAAATTCTGCCGCCCTTTCAGACCGATGAATGCTTGAGGAAATTCCAGGTTTCAATTCTCAATGCATACTAATAGCCGTTGATGTGTTGTGTTTTTTGCGTTTAAACTTTTAAGCTGAATTTTCCCATCCACAAAATTGGAATCATTGCAGGTTGCGAAAATTAAAAAACCACTCAAGTTCCTGATGGCTGTTGCAGAATAGAATAATTCAGCAATTCGCTTCAGCCTCAAACAAATTCAGTCTTATGCACCAAAGCGCTTCTATATGATTTCCAGATTTGGTTTATCGGTTACTTTTTCGCAATAGTGACATTTCAAATCCACATGTTTTTTATCGATTACTGTGAATTTGGTGACGATATTTTCCTGGTTAGTAACGCATTTGGGATTCATACATTTAGCGATACCTTCTACTTCGTCGGGTAGTCCCACTACTTTTTTCTCAACCACATGGTAATCTCTAATAATGTTTAGTTTGGCTTCCGGCGCCACAAGGGCAATACGGTTGATTTCATCGTCTTTAAAAAACTTACTTTCGAGTTTAATAATGGCTTTTTTACCGTACCTTTCACTTTTTAGGTTGGTTCCAAAAGTGATTTGACTATCGAATTCCTCTAATTTCAATATCGAAAGCACATCGAACAGGCTGCCTGCTGGTATGTGGTCGATTACTGTACCTTCCTTTATTGCGCTTACGCTGAGTGTTGTATCTTTCATAGTTTTTAGCGTTTTATTTAAGTCCGAGAATTGAAGAAATTATCGCCTGACGCATGTAAACACCGTTGAGTGCCTGCTCAAAATAGTATGCTTTTGGGTTGCTGTCCACATCTTCGTGAATTTCGTTTACGCGGGGCAGTGGGTGCAGAATACGCGTATTACCTTTGGTTTCCTCCAGCATTGAATTGCGCAACACATACGTGTTTTTAACCTTTTCGTATTCAATAGGGTCGGAGAAACGTTCCCGCTGAACGCGGGTCATGTAAATGATGTCCGCGTGTGGGATGGCTTCCTCCAGGTTGTCGTGCTCGAAATACTTGATATCTTGCTCATCAAGGTACTTTTTGTAAGTGTCGGGCATACGCAGTTCATCGGGTGAGATGAAGTTAAAAGTGGTGTTGAAATTCGACATGGCCATCATTAATGAGTGAACCGTGCGTCCGTATTTCAGGTCGCCTACCAGCGCTACATTGAGGTTGTCGAGGGTGCCCTGCGTCTTTTTTATACTGTAAAGGTCCAGCATGCACTGGGTTGGATGCTGGTTGGCGCCATCACCGGCATTAACCACTGGTACAGGGGCAATTTCGCTGGCAAAACGGGAACTTCCTTCAAGCGGATGGCGCATTACAATAAGGTCACTGTAGTTGCTCACCGTAAGAATGGTGTCTTTGAGCGATTCGCCCTTTTTTACACTGGAAGAAGAGGCGTCTGTGAAGCCTACTATTCTACCTCCCAGTCGGTTGATGGCGCTTTCGAAGCTTAGTCGTGTGCGCGTAGAAGGCTCAAAAAAAAGGGACGCGATAACGACCCCTTCTAATAATTGCTGTTTTGGATTTTGCTCAAATTCTTCGGCAATTTCAATTAACCTGAGATATTCCGCTTTGGAATAATCGGTGATTGAAATCAGGCTTTTGTTCTTCATAGGATTTGTTTTGTTTACGTTTTCAATAGCAATTTAAGGTTCGCAGTCATCTTATGTAACGTTACTAAGGTCTGTGTTGTATTGGCTTTTTTTAAGCACAAAAATCAGGTAAAATTAAGGCAAGATATTTCACGAGTCAATATAGGATATCAACTTTGTTTTTCGTAAATTTGTAGTCTTTCCCCATTATTTTTTTACTATCAATTGTCCTGTGTTTTATCTAATAAATTAATGAATAAAGGGTTGTTTCATCCGTTTATAATTTTGATTTTATTTGTCATCCGATAACTATCGGATAGCCTGCCCCGCAGAAGGCGGGGGAACCTCTTTTTAACTCACAAACAAAACTTTAACTGCATTCTTCCAAATAATCATGGTCGTGCCTTGCTCCGCCGAAGCTATGCGAAGGCGCAGCCTTGCTCCGCTGTCCGCGTTCGCTGAAGCTATAGCGTTTCACCTGCGGCAAGCCTATGGCGACCGAAGGGAAGCGAAAGCTTCGCAAAGGCGCAGCCTTGCTCCGATGAAGCTATGCGAAGGCGAAGTGTGTCAAAAGCCTTGTCATGGAGGTTTCATTAGCAATAATCTTTGCTTTTCCGGTTCTTTATTCCTTGTATAATATTTCTTTTTCTAATGATTCAAAAAGTTTATATTTTTCAATATTGTTTACTCCTGTCTTTTCCAGGATAACCCTGTTCCATAACCGCATAGCATCATATGTTTCACCATGATGCACATCGGAAATGAATTTTTTAATTGTTTTATTGTGCAGTGTTAAATGCTTGTTGTACAGTTGTGTAATTTTATTAATGTCAGGATGCTTTATTGACTTTAGGTCTTCGATAAGGTCCCGTCTTGTTATCTCCAGTAGGTCAAAATACATATTAATGAAAGCCTTTGTTTCACGCGTCAATTCATGCTCATCAAATGTACCAACCGGATCTATTAGTGTTTTTGTTGTAAACCAAACAGAATCGTTCATTAAGACATAATCCAGATATAGTTTTGTGTTGAGGAAGTAATTCGTAGTTGGGTGTTCCAGCCCGTTTTTCTTGATAATTGCTCGTTGGTCCGGATTGTACCTGGTCATATCTTTAAAAGATAATCTTTTTGTTTGCCACGGTCTGTAAAAAAAGTCATGGATACTGGATTTGGGCGATAAGGTTTTTAGTGGAGGTCTTTTGATCTGGATGGAATGCTGCTCTATAAATTCCCGTTTCGCTTCACTATTCATATGCATCGCGAATTCTTTTGTTTGTTCCCAAAAAGTAGTATCGTAAGGTAAAGCGCTGATATTGCGGTAATCCTGATGTAATGATTTTGAGAATTCAAAGAAAGGTAAATTAAATTGTTCATAATAATTATAAGCCTGAATTACAGCTCTTGTACTATATTTCCTTGTTTTTTTATGCTTATAGTTACATTGGAGGTCGTAATTAAAGTCAATAGATTTTACATAAACTTCATTCTCTGTTAATTGAAAAGTTTTTGTAATTGACATATCAACCTGGCTGATTTCCTTTATATTTCCAAATGCAAGAAAGGGATGCCTATTTGTCTTAATTGCGTTTAACTTGATTTTTTTTACAAAAAGATTCTTAATATCCACCCAAACGGTGCCTGTGAAGTATTTAGCAGGGTGTTCTTTTGGGATAAATTTAATTTGTAAGATTTTATTTTTCTGTTCGTTAAATGCGTTTGTTAGTTTGAGGGAGTAGTGTTTTTTTAGTTTTCTTTTATTAAGCTGAAGCGGATTTATGGGAAAATGCTCATTTTTATAGAAAAGTTTATGCAAGTAAAATGTTTTGGATGTTTCAGAGGTAATATAAATATTAGAATCTAATGGTTTTATTCCGGCTCTCCCTTTTTTGATGTGTAATTTATCTATCTCATATGGCGAAAATTCTCCGTTGTAATATGCCTCAAGCAGTTCTGTCCTTTGCCCTTTGCAATAAGTTTCTAATTGATAATATGTTTTACCGGACCTGACCTTAGATGGTAATTCTATTGCATTCGAGAACATGTAATTCCTTCTGATTTTTGCCAACAAACTGTATAGATAATCACTATCAGCAAAAACAAGTACTTCACTGAGTAATTCTACCTTGGGCCTCAGTGCTATTGTTTCATAAGAAACATCTTTATTACTTAATGTAGTGTCATAAAAGCCAATATATGATATTTTTACACTGTCGCCAGGATTGTATTGGGGAAGACTAAAAAAACCATTGTGGTCTGAAAGTGTACCATTATCAGTGTTTAGGTTATAAATGTTGGCATAAATTAAAGGTTTACCGGTTTGCTGATTGATAACTTTCGCCTTCAATCCTTTCTTACCTGCTGATTGTCCGTACAAATAGACAGGTAAAATAAATATTAGTATTAAGAAGAGTTGCTGTTTCATTGCGTTTTTGTTATTTGTTTCATATTTCTTCTGAGCCTTCTCAAGCCTGTGCGGAATAGCACTGTATCACTAAACTGCTTTTTGAAAGCGCTACTACCCAAAGCCTCCCAATCTTCTGTGGCCATGCCGGCTATTTCTGGTTTAACACGAAATTCCTGCCAGCCATTTACCGGAGCGTTTTTATTGTAAGGACACACGTTTTGGCAAATGTCACAACCGAAAATGTGTCCGGAGAGGTTTTCGGGCTGCTCAAATTCACTTTTATGCTCAATGGTTTTATAAGATATGCACCTGCGGCTGTCGACCTCTCCCGGTGCTACAATTGCATTGTTGGGGCAGGCTTGCAGGCAGCGGGTGCACTCGCCACAGCTGTACCCTTCCAGTGGTTTATCGTATTCGAGTGTGGCATTAATGTAGAGCTCTCCAATAAAAACATACGAACCAATTTCGGGATTAATCAACATGCCGTTTTTGCCGATAAAGCCCAGCCCGGCTTTGGCAGCGAGGTATCGTTCGGGCACCGGGGCTGTATCTGTAAAAGCGCGTCCTTCAATTGCAGGATCGAGTGTTTTCAAAAATGCCAGTAAATCGCTTAGTTTTTGTTTAACCACGTAATGGTAATCCAGCCCTACCGCATAGCGCGAAATTTTGTATTTGCTTGTTAGTTGTGGCTTGCCGTGGTTGTATGGTGCCAGCACTACTATGGCCGATTTTGCATTTTGAACCAACAAATCGGGTTTAAACCGTTGTGCTGCATGTTTTTTCAGGTAGTGCATCTCACCATGAAAATCTTTTTCCAGCCAGGTATCATAAAACTTTTCAAGCTCCCGGTTTGGTTGGGTTAAATCACTGAACCCTACAGTATAGAAGCCCAGTTCCAGTGCTTTTTGCTTGATGGTTTTTCCGTGTTTTTCGATTCGGATCATATGCGAAAATAATGAAAAAATATAAGCGTGAGTTTTATAAACCGGTAGATTAAAACGCGCAAAACAATTTTGTTTTTATCAGTATGCTCTGTGTTATCCTTTTAAGCACGGATGTTTAACAAATGATTAACAGGTGTGACCGATATTTGTTTTATTATTTAATTCCTTGTTTTGTAGTTTTTTAACGTATCGAAGGGATTTAGATAACTGATTTTTGTCATGCTTATTTTTGATTGGAAGCAAAAAAAAATTAAATTTACAGGTGAGAGTGAATTTTCAAAATTATTAACCAAAAGTTAAAATTATTATGAGACAAAAAATTTTTACACTTGCCATTAGCATGCTGTTTTTTATTTTTGCAGCTGATGCGCAAAAGTTCAAAGTACCGGATAATGGAAAGAAAACATGGCAGCCGGCTAAAAGTATTGTCAAACAAAACAATGTTTTAGCATCGAAGGCCGTTGTTTTTTCAGAGGATTTTGCCTCTGACACCTTACCTACTGGCTGGCAAATTGTTGATAATGCCGGAGCAGGTGAAATCTGGCGTTTTGACAACCCAGGAGCACAAACATTAAATTCAACATCAAGTGCCAATGGTTTTGCCGCATTTGATAGTGATTTTTATGGCTCTGGCGGTGGTGCTGAAGATTGTGATTTGATCACACCACCTATTGATTGTTCTACAAACACATTGGTGATGCTTTCTTTTGAGCATTATTTTAATTCAGGTTGGGGTGGAGCAGCAGAAGTTCTTGTAAGTGGTGATAATGGTACCACATGGACTTCATTAGAAGGATGGGATGCTTCGGATACCGACAATGCTGAATTAGCAATGTACGATATTTCAAGTATTGCAGCTGGCCAAACAGAAGTACTAGTGAAATTTCACTGGACTGGCGATTATAGTTGGTATTGGTTGGTTGATGATGTCTCGGTTTATGAACCCGAACTTGATGCTGGTGTTTCAGCTTTTGTTGCACCACAAAATCCAGTTATTGCAGGAGTTAAAGATGTTACAGTTGAGATTTCTAATTATGGTGTAAACAACTTAACAGAGGCTACATTAGCCTGGGAAGTTAATGGAACAGCCCAAACACCATTTAGTTGGACAGGTGATCTGGCCTATGGAGCATCTGAAGAAGTAACACTGGGTACTTTTGATTTTCCAGTTGGTGCGCACACATTGAAGGTTTGGACTGAAGCTCCCAATGCTGGTGTGGATGAAAACAATGCCAATGATACACTTATGGTAGATCCGGTTAATGTAATTTATGCCGGACAATTATTAGAAAATTTCAGCGCTGGCATGGCGGTACCTACTGGTTGGGCAACATCTGCCGGACCAAACGATTTTACATGGGAATTGGGAGATGACAACACCTGGTTTGGACCAATGGATGGATATTTTACCTATGTACAGGGAGATATCAATACAACAATGGATACACTGGTTACTCCTCAACTTACACTTGACGGTTCAGTTACTGAACTGAGTTATGACGTAATAGGTGGTAATAATACAGGTGGATATGGTAGCTCAAAAATTGTTGTTAAATATTCCGCTGATGGTACAACATGGACTGATGTTGGCGATACTCTTGATTTAGCAGCAGGAGAGGCGCTTCAAAGAGTTGTAGTTGACCTCAGCGCCATTCCTAATGGTGATTATTATTTTGCCTTTGAGGTTACTTCCACCTTTGATCTTGCAGGTTATACAGCCTGGGTTGGAATTGATAACGTTATGGGACCTATGATGACAAATGTTCAGGCCAATGACCTTGGAATTGTTTCTGTTTCATACCCCAATGATTTTGTAATGGACGGCGATGTAATAACCTTAATGGCCGAAGTACAAAATTTTGGTACTACTGAGCAAACAGGGACTGAAGTTACATTAAATGTTGATGGAGCTCCAGCAGCTACAGCTAATATTGGAACTTTAGCTTATAGCCAAACTGAAATGGTTGAATTTACATGGACAGCCACAGCAGGACACCATGTATTTGAAGTAGCCGTTCCGGCTGATGATGCTACAGGAAACGACATCAAGTCTATTGAAGGCGTTGTAGTTGGCGATGGATGGCTCTATGAGGGATTTGAAGCTGCATTCCCGCCAGATGGTTGGGTAGCAGATACTGGTAGTATTTGGTTCCAGTGGGCCGATCCATTTGTAGGAGCTTATGAAGGAACTACAGTAGCCGGTACCTCCGTACCAGATGCAAGTACACGCGATAGCGTAATCCTTGCTACACCAAAAGTTGCGATAACCGGAACCAATGAGATGTTCCATTTTTACGCGGCACTTGGTAATGCAGGCATAGGAGCGCATCAATTAGATCTTGTTTATTCAGCCGATGGTGTTACATGGACAGATATCGCAGTTGATATACCCGTAACAGGTGGAATGGAGCTTTATTCTTATGATCTAAGTGCAATACCCGCAGGAGCCTATCATATTGGTTTCAGAGCACAAGTTACCGGTGACGGAAGTTATAGCACTTTATATGCCATTGACCACGTTGTTGGACCACAATTGGCCCCGGTTGTTACGTTCAATGTAGATATGAATAAGCCTATCCTGATGGGTGAATTCGATCCCGCTAATGATACAGTAATTCTTGCTGGTGATATGAATACCTGGGCTGAACCAGGAACTGATCCTTCAATGTTCATGGAAGACCCGGATCAAGACGGTATCTATACATTAAGTATGGAGCTTGCAGACGGTACCTATGAGTACAAGTATTTCAATGGTGCAGGATGGAGCGGTGGCGAATGGGAAGGCGCCGATAACCGTTCCTTTACAGTAGCTGGTGCTCCTGTTACGCTTAACGATGTTTGGGCCAATGAATATTTGGTAACTTTCAATGTAATGCAAGATGGAAATCCTGCAGAAGGTGCAACAATTAGCATTGATGGACAGGATCTGACGACAGATGTTGACGGCATGGCCTACATTGGACTTATGGATGGAGATTATCCATACACGGTTTCACTCACCGGTTTTGATGATATTACTGGTACTGTTACAGTGGCTGGTGGTAATGAAACTGTAAATTTAGAGTTCATTACACCAATACCATTCCCATTTATGGACGACTTTGAGGCTTACGCCGAAGGTGACTATGTAGCTGATAACTCTATTGCATGGACCACATGGTCAGAAGCACCTGGTACAGCTGAAGATGCAGTTGTTTCTACAGTACATGCTTCCAGTGGTGTCAATTCAATGTTGATTTCAGGTTCGAATGATATGGTACTTCCATTTGGAGATTCGACTTCTGGCAAATACCACGTGGCTTTTGATATTTATGTTGGAACAGATAGCAGTGCTTACTGGAATATTCAGCATATTACACTTACTGAGTGGGCTTTTGAAGCTTATATGAATAGTGATGGCACCGGCGAACTAAATGCTGATGGTCAAACAATTGCATTTGACTTTGATCTTGATGCATGGCATACCGTTGAGCATTACATCGACTTAGATAATGATGAAATTACACTTAAGTTGGACGGAGCTATTATTCATACATGGCAATTCAGCACAGTAGCCGGTGGTGGTGCTGGCACAAACCAACTTGGTGCTTTGAACCTGTATAATGGTGGAGCAACTGGAACAGCTGCATACTATGTAGATGATGTTGCATTCCAGTCCATATATCCTGTTACATTTAATGTTGATATGGGTGATGCAATTGTGGATGGCGATTTTGATCCTGCAACGGATACCGTAATTGCCGCAGGAAGCATGAATGGATGGATGGAACCAGGTATGGACACAACTATGTTTATGCATGATATGGACGAAGATTCCATTTATACCCTAACGATGCAGCTTACTGATGGTGACTATGAATACAAGTACTTCAACGGTGCCGGCTGGAACGGTGGCGAATGGGAAGGCGGCGATAACCGTATGTTCACAGTTGCCGGAGCTGCAGTTGTTTTAGATGATGTTTGGGCTGAAGGTGTAGGTATTGATAATACAGCCGAAGCTTTAGAGTTCAATATTTATCCAAACCCAACAAAAGGGGTATTACATATTGAAATAGATGGAACCAATCAGGTAACAATTATTAATGCTATCGGTCAGGTTGTTAATACCGTTAAGATTAATGGACATAGTACGCTTGATCTGTCTAATAATGCGTCAGGCGTATACTTCATCAGAGTCGCTTCTGAGAATAAAGTAGCCACAAAACGTATTATCGTTCAATAATTCACTCTTAACAGATAAAATTAAAGCCGCTGGGTTTCCGGCGGCTTTTTTTTTATTATAAAGTTTTTGATTATTGTTTGCAAAGAAAAAAAAAGTTATATATTTGTCTACGAGAGTGAAATTTAAATATTGTTAACCAAAAGTTAAAATTGTTATGAGACACAAATTATTTACGCTAGCCATTAGCATGCTGTTTTTTATTTTTGCAGCTAATGCGCAGAAACAGTCAACAAGTTTGGACAAAACCCCTTTAGCACCAACACAAATTGAAGTGAGTGCAAAAGCACAATGGGATGTGCTGTTTACTTTTGATGCTGTAGAAGCAGCCTCACCCGGTATAGAAACAAACGGAACATATTTTTATACCACTACCTGGAATGCTGGTAATTTTCATCGGTATGATATGGATGGCGCAAATCCTGTAACTTTCACCATCACAGGTGTAAGCTCCATCAGAGACCTTGCTTATGTAGAATCAACAGGTTATTTCTATGGGTCAGATGCTACAATGACAATTCAAATCATGGACCTTGATAATGAAGCATCCATAGGTACCATTACTGTTGACGCTGCAACTGGCATCACCGGAGTTCGTCATATTGCTTATGACCCAACTCTTGACGGAGGAGCTGGTGGTTTCTGGGTAGGAAACTGGGCCGAGCTGGCAGCTATTGATATGTCAGGAAATTCACTGGTGGCTAACTCTGAGACTCCTGATGTGACAAGCGCCTATGGTTCAGCTTATGATAACTGGACAGATCCTGCAAATCCAAAATTGTGGATAGCGACTCAACCAGGATCACCAAGCGATGCAGTTTTTGCTGAATTTGACATCAATACCTTAACATTGACAGGAACCGTACATGATGCAGTTGCAGATGTGCCCGGAGCTGATGCTGCTGCTCTTAGTGGTGGTGCCTGTACTTATGAGGCCGGAGGCTTGTTTATTCTGGCCGGCTCATTACAACAAGACCCGAATTTAGTTTTTGGATATGAATTAGCCGTAACAGCCGATCCAACAGCTCCTGGTGAACCAACAGCTTTTACAGCTACACCCGATGCAGGCGGTGCCCTTACGGTAGACCTTGCCTGGACAAATCCTGATGTGGATGTAAATGGTGACCCACTAACTGATCTTACCAGTATCGACGTATACCTTAATGATGATCCTACACCCATTTACACCAATGCTTCACCTACCATAGGTGGTGCTGAAACTTATACAGCAACTGCCCCTGCCGGTGGAATGCATACATTTAAAGTGGTTGGAACTAACGCTTCAGGTGCAGGGATACCAGCTACAACTTCTACCTTTGTTGGTGAAGATATACCGGCAGCTCCAGGTAATATCGTATTAGCTGTTACTGATATGGATGCCACTGTAACATGGGAAGCCCCGACTGAAGGTGCTAACGGTGCTTATTTCAGTGGAACTGGCTTAACATACGATGTTGTAAGATACCCTGACGATACACTTGTATCTGATGATCAAACAGAATTAACTTTCACAGAAACAATTACTAGTGCAGGAAACTACTCATATGAAGTGATTCCTTCTAATGCAACAGGTGTTGGAGTATCTGGAATGTCAAATACAGAAACCATCGGTGATGTTTTAGTTTATGATTTTGAAGCAGGTATGCCAGATAGCTTTACATTAATTGACGGTGATTGCGGTTGGATGACTGGTACCGATGGAAGTAGTAGTTATTTTTCTATTCCTGCTCATTCTACGTATGCATATGCCAACGACGATGCATGTAACGGAGACATGTCGGATGTATGGATGATTACGCCTTTTGTTGATTTTACTGGAGTTGATGCTCCTTTTGTACAATTTGAATCATATAGCAACAATGACATTTTCACAATAAAGGCTTCAACAGATGGCGCAAATTGGACAGATGTACAAGTTCTGACTCCTGATAATTCAGCATGGAAAACCGAAACAGTAGACTTAAGTGCCTATGCAAATGAGCCTGCTGTTCAGATTGCTTTCCATTATAATGATGATGGAGCATGGGGTTATGGATGGGCTGTTGACGATATTCTTATTCCAGGTGCTCTTAGTGGTGCTGGTTATTTAGTGACTTTCAACGTAGATGACGGTGCAGACCCAATCGAAGGTGCCAACATCAACATCAATGGTACAGACCTGACGACCGATGCTTCAGGAGTTGCTACAATTGAACTTTTTGATGGCGAATATATTTATACAGTGACGATGGATGGCTATGCTGAAGCCTCAGATACAATTACTGTAGCAGGAGCGGCTGTTTCTGAAACGGTTACATTAAATGCGCTCTATGCTGTTACATTTAATGTTGATATGAGTGATGCAATTGTGGATGGCGATTTTGATCCTGCAATGGATACCCTAATTGTTGCAGGAAGCATGAATGGATGGATGGGCCCTGGTACGGATGAAGCTATGTTCATGGACGATGCGGATGAAGATTCTATCTATACTTTAGAGATGGATCTTATAAATGGAGACTATGAATATAAGTACTTCAACGGTGCCGGCTGGAATGGCGGCGAATGGGAAGGCGGCGACAACCGTACCTTCACAGTGGCTGACACTGCAGTTGTTTTAGATGATGTTTGGGCTGAAGGTGTAGGTATTGATAATACAGCCGAAGCTTTAGAGTTCAATATTTATCCAAACCCGACAAATGGCATATTGCATATCGAGGTTGATGGAAACACTGAGGTTTCTGTTATCAACGCTATTGGACAAACTATTAATACAGTAAAAGTTAACGGACATAGCATCCTTGATTTATCTAATAATGCGTCAGGCGTATACTTTATCAGAGTCGCTTCTGAG
This sequence comes from Salinivirga sp., assembly GCF_055145285.1. NCBI lineage: Bacteria > Pseudomonadati > Bacteroidota > Bacteroidia > Bacteroidales > Salinivirgaceae > Salinivirga > Salinivirga sp. Next base: position 176,919 of record NZ_JBSRDC010000062.1, read on the forward strand.
AATAAAGTAGCCACAAAACGTATTATCGTTCAATAATTCACTCCAAATAGATGATATTAAAGCCGCCGGTTTCCGGCGGCTTTTTTTGTGGTTTCCAAATCCAGTGACTGAAAATAGAAATCAATTAAGCCTGAGTGAATTCCCTGATTAACCACGCCATTTATGAGGTAAAATCACCAACCCCACAACTTTCAGTTTTTCAGCCCGGAAAGCTATTTTAACAAATTTTCTGACTAAAGTCTTATGCTAACTAAAACCTTTTAGCCCCCGCCATAAATGGCAGGGCAAATCATCTCGTTGGACTGAGATTACACCATTACCCAAAGCGACTGCTTGATCAGCTATACTGTTTAGTGCATTGACTTACCAGCCTTACCTGGATTCCCTAAGTTACCACGTCATTTATGGCGTGGAATCACCAACCAACAAATTCCTTCAGGGCTTCAGCCCGGAAAACTATGGCTTTCTGCAATCAATAAATCGTATTTGATTTCGTGGGTAGCTTTATTATTTCCCGGCTGCTTCTATAATATCCAAAACAATAGGTTTTAAACCGGCAAAAAAGAATTCTACGGCTATCACCATTACAATGAGTCCCATGAGTCGCATCATGACTTTTATGCCCATATCGCCCATTAGCTTAACCAATTTTGACGATGATAGTAAAATGATATAGGTTATGAGCATAATGAGTGTCAACCCACCAATTAAAATCATTTTATAACCAAATGATGTGGCGTCTTCCATCAGCACAATACCATTAGTAATGGAGCCTGGACCGCAAATCATAGGTATGGCCAATGGGGTAATGGCAATGTCGTTTGAAAACTGGGTTTGGGTTTCTCCCGACGATTTTATTCGTGAAAAGCGTGCTTGCAGCATGTCGAAACCCACATAAAAGAATATCACGCCGCCAACAATTCTTAAACTATCAATTGAAATGGAAAAGAATTGAAAGATAAACTGACCTCCAAAAGCAAAAACCATTAACATGGCCAGTGAAATGAGTGTTGCCTTTAGTGCTGTATAATGTCGCTGTTTGTGCGACATATTGGCGGTCATGCTCATAAATACCGGCATAAGGGCCAGCAGGTTGATCAGCGTAAAGAATGATGTCAGTACAATCAGTGCAAACTCATAAGCACTCATGGGATACTATTTTTTCCTGATGAAAATTCTGATCGGCACACCTGTAAAGTTAAAATTTTTGCGCAATTGATTCACTAAAAATCTTCGGTATGGTTCTTTTACATACTGGGGAAGATTACAGTAAAATGCAAAAGACGGAAAAGGTGTTGGTAACTGTGCAACATATTTTATTTTAATGTATTTTCCTTTTAATGATGGGGGCGGAGTGCGCTCTATAATGGGCAATAAATAATCGTTAAGTTGTGAGGTTTTGATTTTGCGGTTGCGGTTTTCATATACCTTTGTTGCTGTTTCGAGCGCTTTGAATATTCTTTGTTTGGTAAGCGCCGACATAAATATTATAGGCACATCTTCAAAGGGGGATAGTCGATTTTTTATCTCCGTTTCCATTTTTTTGGCGGTGTCGGTCTGTTTTTCGATCAAGTCCCATTTGTTAATCAAAACCACTACCCCCTTGTTGTTTCTGACGGCCAAATGCAAAATGTTGACATCCTGGCTCTCGATGCCTTTTGTTGCATCGATCATCACGAGACATACATCAGCATATTCGATTACGCGCACGCTTCGCATGACGGAATAAAACTCCAGGTCTTCGCGTACTCTGGATTTTTTTCTTAATCCTGCAGTATCGACAAGGTAAAAATCGTGATCGTATTTTTTGTATCGTGTGTATATCGCATCCCGGGTTGTGCCTGAAATCTCGGTTACAATGTTGCGCTCTTCGCCGAGCAAGGTATTTACCAGGAGCGATTTTCCTGCATTGGGTCGGCCTACAACTGCAAAACGAGGCAGTTCTAATTCAGTTTCCTCTTCTGTTTGTTCTGGGAAATGATTGGTTACTTCATCCAGCAAATCACCTGTTCCACTTCCGGAATTGGACGATATACTGAAAAGTTTTTCGTAACCCAGCCCGTAAAACTCTGTAGCATCGAGGTGTAGTTGATTGTTATCAACCTTATTGACTACAATTAGTACAGGTTTATTGATTCTTCTCAGAATGTTGGCTACAGATTGATCGAGGTCTGTGATTCCATTTTGTACGTCAACCATAAACAAAATAACGTCAGCTTCCTCAATGGCAATTGCTGCCTGTTTGCGTATGGCTTGTTCAAAAACGTCTTCAGAATTGGTTACATAACCACCTGTATCAATTACAGTGAAATTTTTTCCGTTCCATTCTGAAGTTCCGTAGTGCCGGTCGCGTGTAACTCCCTCCTCACCATCAACAATGGCTGCTCTGCTTTCTGTAAGTCTATTAAAAAGGGTCGATTTTCCCACATTGGGTCGCCCTACAATTGCAACTATATTTCCCATTCAAGGTATGCTTTATTCGATGTAACCAAATTTTCTTAATTTTTTGTCATTATCACGCCAGTCGGGATCAACTTTGACAAAGAGCTCCAGGAAAACCTTCTTGCCCAGAAACTCTTCAATGTCTTTTCTTGCTGCTGTACCTACTTTTTTAAGTTTTTCGCCCTGGTGTCCAATTAATATTCCTTTTTGCGATTCCCTTGTCACATAAATAATTCCTTCAATATGTGCTATGCGTTCATCTTCTTTATAAGAACCAATTTCTACTTCAACAGAGTAAGGAACCTCCTGCTTATAATAAAGCAATATTTTCTCTCTGATCATTTCTGAAGCAAAGAAACGCAGTGACCGGTCTGTGAGTTCATCTTTCGGAAAATACGGATCGCCTTCAGGCAAATGATGCATAATGTAATCGAACACTTTGTCGACATGTAATTTATGCTTAGCTGCAATAGGCAGGATAGATGCCTTAGGTAATTTTTGAGCCCATTTTTCTACCAGCGACTCAAGGCTCATCTGGTTGGTTTCATCTATTTTGTTGATGAGTACCAGTGTGGGTTTTTCTTCCTGTGCAATTCTATCTATACTGATTTTATTTTTGTCGGGATCCTCAATTACATCAGTCATGTACAGTATGATATCAGCATCTTCTATGGCTGTATCTACAAAGTGCATCATAGACTTTTGCAGGCGATAATTTGGCTTGATTATACCGGGTGTATCTGAATAAACGATTTGGAAATCTTCACCATTCACAATGCCCATGATTCTGTGCCTGGTAGTTTGCGATTTATTGGTGATAATGGAGAGTTTCTCGCCCACTAACTTATTCATCAAGGTTGATTTACCCACGTTAGGGTTACCCAGAATATTAACGAACCCTGCCTTATGCGTCATATAAGTATTTTTTGATTTTTAACGGCCGCAAAGATAGTATTAATTTAATTGCCAGCCGTTTATTCCTCCAGCATTTTTTCCAAATCTATATTTCTTTCTAATATTTCTACTGTTTTGGTTGTAGATCCTTCCGCAAACATAAACTTCCCGGTAATAATGAACGGAATATCCTTTTCCAGTTTACCTTTGATGGGCGACAGAATATAGCTCACAACAAAATGGTTTACCCTGGGCATATTCATCCAGAGGAATTTGGCTTTTCGGTTCGATTTGTTAAAGATAAAAATTGCACTGTTACTTACTAGACTGTGGGCTGTGTAGTTTGCAGGAATGGATTCCTCCAGTTTGCCGAAGCCGGTCAGATCACCTTTGTTCACCAGTATATTGATAACTGCCTGGCCGCTGTCGTTCAAATAAGGTTTTTGTCTTATGGCACTCAGGCCCAGCTCTCTGATGTAGCTGTATTCAAATATTACACTGTCTGCTGTGGTAATATTGTCTGTTTTTTTCACGGTAATGATATGTGGCCGTGGCTCGGAACGGTAAGATCCATCTTCGGTTGCCAGAGACATTTCGCCCCTGATAACTTTGTAACCTTCCATGTTGGGTGCTGCTTTTAGTGCAAACGAGACGGTTATGTGTTGCTCGTCAGGCATTTCGAGCCATACAATTTTGATTTGTGAACCATCAAACTCAAATTTGCCATGTGCTGATTTTTTTTCAATAGGTGTAAAGCCACTGGGAATATTTACTAAAAGTCTTCCAAAACCTTGCAGGTCGTTTTTGTCTATGTGAATATTAACCATGAAATCAGAGCCGGAGTATACTTGATCCGGTGCTTTCACGTTTAGCGAAATGTTTTGTGCCTGGATAAGATAGGGTATTAATAAGATTGATAGCGCAAAAAACTTTTTCATTTTAAATTGTTTTGTGTTTATGGTACACCCAGGCAATTCATCATTTTTGGATGAATGCTTTTCTACTATTTCCATAAAAATTGCGTACTAAAACCCGATGAACCAATTAGCTGTCAAACCTAAGGAAAAAAATGAAATAGCGAAAATTTTTCCGCTATATCAATGTGCAGTTGTGAATTATTTTTTATTTTTCTGAGCGAGCATTTCCTGTAATTCTGAAAGTTCGAGCCATCGTAATTCTTTTTCCTCGAGCTCCTTGTTTATTTGCTCATAAAGCATGGAGTTTTCTGCTATTTTTGATGGTTCATTGTCAGGGTTTTCCAGCTCTTTTTCTATTTGTTCTTTTTGTTGCGTAAGCTTTACTACCTCCTCATCAAGTTGTTCTAGTTCTTTTGATTCTTTAAACGATAGCTTTTTTTTCTTCTTGTTCTTATTGGGCGACTCTTTTTGCTTATTGTTCTGTGCTTTTTTTGATTCTTTTTTGGTTGTTTCTTCCTGACTACTTCTTAGTTGAGAATAGTTACCCGGAAAATCTTTTATTGCGCCAGATTGATCAAAAACAAACAAGTGGTCTACGATGCGGTCCATAAAATATCGATCGTGGGAGACCACCAGTACTGATCCTGAAAATGCTTCCAGGTATTCCTCGAGTACGCCCAGCGTCATAATATCAAGGTCGTTGGTGGGTTCGTCCAGGATCAGGAAATTCGGATTGGTCATGAGTACGGTGAGCAGGTATAGCCGCCTTTTTTCTCCTCCACTTAATTTGTGGACACGCTGATAATGCATTTCATTGGGGAACAGAAACTGGTTAAGAAAGCGTTCAACGGCCATTGTTTGTCCGTTTCCCAGGTATACCACTTCTGCTACTTCTCTGGCAATGTCGATAACACGCTTTTCTTCATCAAAAAACATCCCTTCCTGGCGGTAATAAGCAATTTTAATGGTTTCTCCATAATCGAGTTCTCCTTTGTCAGGATTTAGGTCGCCGGCAATAATGTTTAAAAGTGTAGTTTTTCCTGTGCCATTTGCGCCTACTATTCCCACTTTTTCCTGCCTTTGAAAATCGTAGGAGAAATTGTCAATAAGTTGTTTGTTGTCAAAACTTTTTGAAATGTGATGCAGGTTAATGACCTTTTTTCCCTGGCGCCGGGAAGCACTTTTAATGTTTAATTCTTCTTCTTTTTCTTGTCTGGATACTTCTTTAAGGTGATCTACTCCATCTAAACGATACTTTGCTTTGGTGCCGCGGGCTTTGGGCATCCTGTTGGCCCATTCCATTTCGGTTTTAAGTTTGCTTTTTGCTTTTTGCGTTTGTTGGGCAATGGTTGCGTAGCGCTCGTTCCGTTTGTCCAGGAAATAATCGAAATTGCCATTGTAGGAGTGGATCCCCTGCTGGTCGATTTCCAGAATTCGGTTACATACACTGTCGAGGAAATAGCGATCGTGCGTGACCATGAGCATGGTTGTGTTGGCTGTTTTGAGATGTTGCTCCAGCCACTCAATACTTTGCAAGTCGAGGTGGTTGGTGGGTTCATCAAGTATAATGAAATCGGGTGAGTCAATAAATGCTGCTGCTATGGATAACCGTTTTCGCTCGCCACCGGAAAGTTGCTTTATCGGTTGATTAAAGTTGTCGAGTCCCAGGTTGCCCAAAATTTGCCGGAGACGCGTTTCCATATCCCATGCCAGGTTGGCATCCATCTGTGTGATGGCCTGGTTTATGGAATTTTCATCGCCTTTAATCAGCGCCAGCTCGTAGTTTTTTAATACCTGTTTGTTATGGGAGCACTGCTCTAGAACGGCGTCCAATAGTGTATGGTCTTCTTTAAAAATGGGTTCTTGTGGTAAAAAACTTATGCTAATGCCTTTTTCCATTATTATTTGGCCGGTATCGCATGTTTCTAAACCTGCAATCATTCGGAGCAGGGTTGTTTTTCCTGTTCCGTTTTTAGCGATTAAAGCTGCTTTGTCGCCTTTTTCGAGTGAAAAAGAGATTTCACTGAAAAGCGAGCGTTCGCCAAAAGATTTCCCTACGTTTTCAACCTGGATTAAACTCATTTAGATTTTTTTTTCTGTGCAAAAATAAAAAAAAGGGAACGAATTCCTTCATTCCCCGTTTGATGCTCATTAATAAAGTTTTAGATTTCGAGTTTGTGCAAAAGATTCAGGGCGTACTCAATGTCTATCGGTTTATACAAATATTCAACGGCCCCCAGGGCCTTAGCCTTTTGAATATCATCCTGTTCTGTTTTTGCACTAATAATAATAACTGGCACATGTCTGGTTTCTTCGTTCTTTTTTATTTCTTCTAAAACATCAAATCCCGATTTCTTTGGCATCATCAAATCAAGAAATATTACATCGGGTAGTTGCTTGTTAATTTTATCAATAGCTTTATTCCCGTCCTCCGCAATATTAACTTTGTAACCATTTTCTTCAAAAAAACTCTCCATCAAAAAGGTGGAGGTGGAAGAATCATCTACAACTAATATTTTTTTTCTTGTTTCCATAGAAATTAGGTATTTATACAAAGTAACAAAAAAAGCCTTTGCTTCTTACAATTTATCAGATAACTTTTTACAATACTTATTGTCGATTGTAGCAGAAAATAATATGATACAGATCAGAACAAAATATGAGCTGCTTTGTGACTTAAGTGTAAATAGTTAATTTAGCAACTATAGTAAAAATACTGTATATAAAATCCAATTAAAATGCTAAAAAACCTTTTTGAAGATAAGCACATAATTAATTACAGTAAAGGAGAAACATTATGTAAACAAGGCGCCATTGCCAATCAGTTGCTGTTGATTGAAGATGGATTTGCCAAGATTTACCTGGAGCATAAAAATAAGAATATAATACTCAGAATTTTAAGAACTGGTGATTTCATAGGTCTTGACAATCTCCACCACGATGAAATATATAGTTTTTCGGTTTCGGCTATTTCTGCCTGTAGCGTAAAATCTATAAGCTTTGCGGAGCTTCACAAATATTTGAATGAAACAACAGCTTTGAATCGGGAGGTTATCGGTGACCTTAATGCATATACTACCGGGTATTTTTTCAGGTTTATAAGCCTAACACAAAAGCAATTGCACGGAAGGTTGGCTGATGCTATTATTCATCTTGCCGAAGAAGTTTATAAAAGCAATGATTTTGAACTACATTTGAGCCGTAAAGATATTGCCGATTTTACAGGTATGTCGACAGAAAGCGCCATACGAATTATTAAAGAGTTTCATAACGATAAGCTAATCGAATTATATGGGAAACGACTCAAGATTATTAGTATGAAGCTTTTAAAAAAATTGAGTGATTTGGGCTAAACAGAATTGTATGAAAGATTTTGATTTGTACCGTACCATCGACGGGCCATCAGAAGGTGTTTTTAAGGACAAAGGCAGTAAGTTTTATGCTTTTGCTTATCCAATTAAGACTGAAGAGGAGTTTAAGGAGAACCTGAGTTTTTTGAAAAAAAAATACTATGATGCCCGCCATCATGTGTATGCATTTCGTTTGGGTGCCGATAAAAAAACTTACCGTGCCAGCGATGACGGGGAGCCCGCCAATTCATCAGGCCCACCCGTTATGGGGCAAATTCACTCCTATGATTTAACCAATATTATGATTGTAGTGATTCGGTATTTCGGCGGAACAAAACTGGGTATCCCCGGGCTAATAAATGCTTATAAGACGGCAGCAGCCGATGCTTTGGAGCATGCTAAAATAATAAAGAAGACTGAAAAAAAGATTGTAGCCATTCATTTTGAATATCCCGATATGAATCTGATTATGCGGTTCATTAAAGAAGAGCATCTCGATGTAGTTGAACAGGATTTTCAGCTGAGCTGTACCATTAAACTAAACGTGCGAAAAAGGGATGTGGAAAATGTCATTGAGCGTGTTAATAAACTTGAAAAAGCAACAGCAGAAATTTTATAAATGGAATTACTTGAAAAACTTTGTCAGATTCATGCACCCTCGGGGGAGGAATTCCGTGTGCGTGATTTTGTCGTTGATTATGTGAATAGCAATAGTGCTCAGTGGGAGCAAAAACCGCAATTATATTACGGTGATGGTTACCAGGATTGTTTATTAATGGTTTTCGGAGAACCTCGTTGCGGGGTTATGGCTCATATGGACAGTGTGGGTTTTACGGCGGGGTATGGTAACGAATTAATTCCCATTGGCAGCCCGTCGACAGGTGAAACAGCCGTTATCAGAGATCAGCGTGGCAAAACCGCTGAGGTTTATTACGATAACATGGATAAAAAATGGGTTTTGAAGGATGATATAAACCTGCAACCCGGCTCAACCTGGACATGGCAACCTGATTTCTCTGTGACAGAGCATATGGTGCTGTCCCCATTTTTGGATAACCGTTTGTCTGTGCACATGTTGCTAAAAATAGCCCCACAGCTTAAAGATACAGTGGTGGCTTTTAGTACCTATGAAGAAATGTCGCAGGCGGGTAAAGCCGGCTTTTTGGCCAAGAGAATGTATGAGCAATGGCAAATAGATAAGATTTTGATTGCTGACATTACCTGGGTTACCGATTATGTAAAAGCGGGCAGTGGAGCTGCCATTTCTTTACGTGATGTGGGTATACCAAGAAAAATGTTTCGCGATAAAATTGTTGATATGGTAAAGGCTTCAGGTGTATCATATCAACTCGAAATCGAAAAGTCAGGCGGTAGCGATGGTACAATGATCGGAGCCTCTGATTATCCGATAGACTGGATTTTTATTGGTGCCCCTGAGATTAATCCTCATGGCTCGATAGAAAAAGTTCATTTGGCTGACATAGAAAGTATGATGGGCATCTATAAGTATCTGTGCAACCGTTTATAGGACTATTGAATGTTCCCCGAAAACTTCTGATTATTTAATCATAAATGCAGCCTGGTAGAAATTATTTACGCCTCCAAGCACCTCGTAGTTTACATAAAAAGATTTACTCCATTCTGTAAATGCCTTAAATTCATGTAGTGGCACATTAAACTCATCGAAGAAGAGAATGTCGCCGGGTTTAAGGTAGGGTGTGATAAGTGTTAATACATACAGCGTGGCCGTGTACAAGTCTGCATCCATGTGTATTACCTTGCGTTTATCTGCTTTGTAGTTACTTAAAAACGGGATGAGTGTTTGCTGAAAAAGCCCGGTAAAATATTCATGCCGGGTGTCGTTGATTTCGGGCGGTTTATTGCCATTGTCCATGTCGCCCTTTTTAAAAGGGCCCCAATCCTCGGGTAGTCCTGTGAATGTGTCGAATCCATAGAAACGTGCATCTTCATGTTTAATTCGGTTAATCCACCATTTAAAAGAGGACCCGGCGGCTACCCCAAATTCAAGGTAATCGATAGCAGTATCGAGTTTTTGCTGCTCAATTACATGTTCGTACAACGCTTCTCTTTTATTATAGGAAAATTTCCATGAGTAAAAGTCATGAAAGGTGCCTTTTTTATTTTTGGCTATCCACTTTGAAAGGGCTGCTATATGACCGAAAAAAATCAGAATTCTACCGGGAACAAATCTGTCTAACCTTAATACGAAAAATAATCCTTTTGCTTTTCCCCGAAGTCTGAGTGGTTTCATAGTATTACAATTTAATGATGTGTTGGGTAATTTTTAAAACAGGCGCATGTGCACCGGCTGACAAAAATAATATTTTTTCTATGGTTACCATATTTTGTTACTGATTAGCTGAAGGATAGTCGTACGTTTTTCTCTGAGGGAACTGCATGCCCTGTTAGAATTATAAAACTCGTGAAACTTATTGTTTTTTAATTTGTTACCAAATTAATCGAAATTACGGAATAATGCATAAAACCGATATCATAACCCAATGTTTAGCATGTAATAGTACAGATTTACAGCCATTTATTACCACCAAAGCACAGATGCACCACAAGGAGGAAACCTTTTCATTTGTCAAATGTAGTGGCTGTGGTTTAATTGTGCTCAATCCGCGTGTGGAGCAGGATAGCTTACATAATTATTATTTAGACTATTATTTGCCATTTCGTGGACCATCTGCATGGGGGCGTTATGCACCTCTTGTGGATAGGAACCTAAGCAAAAGCGACAGCAAACGGGTCCAGATTGCAAGGAAAGCATTGGCATTTGACCAGCATAGTAAAGTTTTGGATGTGGGTTGTGGAAAACCTACATTTTTAAAAAAGCTGAATGAGGCTACCGGAGCCTATTGTAAGGGGATTGATTTCAGTGATGAAGGATGGAAGCATGAACCGGAAGAATATCAAAATATTGATCTTGAGGTGGCTGAATTTCATGGGTTTTCAGCGGGAAAAACTTTCGATTTAATTACCATGTGGCATTATCTTGAGCATGACTATCAACCACGGGAAACTTTACGTAGCATGAAGCAGGTTGCCAACGAAAACACAAAATTGCTCATTGAGGTGCCTAATCATGACTCATGGACCAGAAAATTGCAGAAATCTCACTGGGAAGGCTATCACACACCGCGGCATACTGCCGTTTACACGCCTGAAACCATAACCAGGCTGTTGAACAATAGCGGCTGGAAGGTGGAAAACGTAAAGCCTTATGGTACCCTGGATCCGTACCCGCTTTTCTGGATGGGGCGACAGGAGAAGCGTGGCATAGACTGGAGCCAATCAATGGAAGGAAAGTTTGTAGGTTTTGTAGCGGGCATGTTACTCACAGCGCCCATTTTCATGCTAAAAAAGTGGCTGTCTGCTGGCATTATGACCATTGTGGCAACACCTGATTCTGATCATTAAAACGGCAAAAGTTTTTTGCCCTCCCATGTTCCTTCAGACCTGAATGGGCGGAAGCGCGCAAAAAGCTCCTCTGTGTACCAATTCAGCTCTCTGGTTTTTTTTACAACGCGTATATGTTCCTGGTTTTTATAGGCAAAGTCTAACATGGATTTTTCATCTTTCCACAAACTAAATGTGGCCATCTGCTTTATAGGCCATTCACCCACGCCTTTAGCATAAATCAATCCATCGTATTTCTCTAACGATTTACTGGTGCCGGGTACATAACGCCAAAACCGAATTAAATGCTTAGTTGCAATGGTTGCTCGTGTAATTACAGCCGTATAATCACCCAGAATATTCGCTTCAGGTTTAAATGGATTTTGTTTTGACCACATTCCATGAGATTTTATGGGGTGCATAAAAACTGTAAATTGCTCAATGCTTTTTTTACGATATAGCTTATGCAATTCACCCTCATTCAGAAAATCATCAGCCTGTTGCTTATTTTTCCAAACGCAAAGCAGGGCATATGTAGAAAAATCTGCTGATACCTTAAATCCATTACCCGAACCCGTTCCCATTAATTTATAAAAGGTCAGACCATTTACATTTTTTAAATATTTATGGGCAAATTGCATCATCTGAAAAGCCCAGAATTTATTTTTGAATCCTTTGTATTTGTTTAATGTGACTGTAACTACAGGTGGTTGCATAGAATCATTTATTAGGTTATTCAAATATAGTAATAAATAAAAGACGGTTTTTATAAACTCTATTTTTGATGATTTCTGAATTACTTATCCTTTGTGGAACCATAGCGTCGGGTTTATTATCTGTTGAGTGTGCTGTGTTTTAATAACTTTTCTTTAACATTTCTTGTCATACACTTGTGAAACGATATTTTTTTTATAAATTCGTGGAAGTTAGGGGAGTAATAATGCTTTCAAATTTTAGACTTATTAATCATTAAAAGAATTACTGTTATGAAAAAGATTTTATTTGTATTAGCCATCGTGGGCTTGTTTATCGGATGCAACAATTCAAAAACCGACAAGGATGAACAAGCAACAAAAACAGAAATGCAAGATGAACAGCAACAAGAAGCTGTAGAAAATGATGAAGCTCAGGAGATGGAATCTGACACTGCCACTGCTGAGGCAGATGTTGTTGAAAAAGAGGCAGAGGAGCAAGAAGAAGTAAAAACTGAGGAAGTTGAAAAGAAGGCAGTTGAAGAAGAGACAAAAGTTGAGAAAAAGGATGCGGCAAAGAATAATCCGTCCTAACTTGACAAAAAACAAATAAAGGCTGTTGGAGTAATTCTGGCAGCCTTTTTTGATTGCTCAATATTTCGGAAAACTGAGCAGCAAAGCCTTATTTACTAAAATTTTTCAACCTGTTGTTGCAAAAAAATATAATTATATGCAGATTGTATCAATACGTAGTAATTTTTATTATGTTTGTGTTATATTAGGAATAAGGTATCCTTATTTCTGTAATGTATGGAATTATTAAAATTTAAACAATTATGAGAAAGTTACTTTTTATTTTGGCGATAGCCGGGTTGTTTGCTGCCTGCAATTGCTCTGAAGGTCAGGAAGCAAATGAGCAATCTGCAACAGAAGTCACGGAGAAACATTCGGATTGTGCTGGTGAAAAAACTGATCAGGAAGCCAGATCGGATTGTGATGGTAAAGAAACGGCTAATGTAAAGGAATCTAAAACTGATTGTTGCGACAGTAAGACTCAAACGGATTGTGAAGAGGAGGCAAAGAGCTCTGATTGCGATACGGATGAAAAAGCAGAAAACGTAGCAGGTAATGTGCCTTGCTAAAAGTAAGATTTATTAAGAAAGCCGGTTCAAAACTTCGAACCGGCTTTTTTTTGAGTTTATAATATCTAATGATAGCAATTTTTTAAAATCCCGGGTTTTCTTGGAGGCACTACTTAACAAAAGTAAGCGCTTTATCAATCGCATTTTGAATGCCGTTGGGGTCTTTCCCTCCGGCTGAGGCAAAGAATGGCTGGCCACCGCCGCCACCTTTCATCTCTTTGGCAGCTTCGCGAATGATATTTCCTGCATGCAGGTCTTTATCTTTTACAAGGTTTTCTGATATCATTATGCTCAAATTGGCTTTTCCATTTATTGCTGCTCCAAGCACTAAAAACAGGTTGTCAATTTCATTCTTCAATTGGAAACTCAGGTCTTTAAGATGTCCTGCATTATCAACGTCAACCTGCGCTGCAATAACATTGATGCCGTTTATCTCTTCTTTTTGTTGCAATAGATCACTTTTTACAGACATTGCTTTTTCCTTTGCGTACTCTTCAAGCGCTTTCTGCATTTGTACATGTTCCTGCTGTAATTTTTCTACTGCGCCGGCAAGGTTTTTCTGGTTATTAAACAATGCACCAATGGCTGCCAGTTCCTGCTGTTGTTTGCGTACCATTTCCAGGGCTTTTTTACCTGTAATGGCTTCAATGCGGCGTATGCCTGCTGCTATGGCTGTTTCAACGGTTATTATTAAAAGCCCGATTCTACCTGTAGCTGAAACGTGGGTTCCTCCACACAATTCAACTGAGTCTCCAAATTGTATAACCCGGACCTGATCGCCATATTTTTCGCCAAACAATGCCATGGCGCCCATGTCTTTGGCTTTTTTTATTTCCACATCACGGTGCTCATTCAGTGGGATATCCTGCTGAATAAAATCATTTACAATATCTTCAACCTCCTCAATCTGCTCACGGGTCATCTTTTCGTAGTGTGCAAAGTCGAATCGGAAGCGGTCGGCTTCTACCAGCGAACCTTTTTGTTCCACGTGCTCACCAAGAACTTTGCGTAAAGCATAGTGTAGCAAGTGTGTGGCAGTGTGGTTGGCTTCTGTCTGGCGGCGTTTCGACTCGCTTACTACAAGCGTCATTTCTGTTTCCGGGTTTTCAGGCAATGCTTTGGTGAAATGCACAGTCAAATTGTTTTCCGATTGTGTATCGATGATGGGGATTTTTTGCCCGTCAACTTCAATATAGCCGGTATCGCCCACCTGACCACCCGATTCGGCATAGAGAGGTGTTTCGGCAAAAACAAGCTGATACAGATCTTTGCCTTTGACTTTAACCTTCCTGTAGCGTAAAAGATGGCTTTTGATTCTGGTTTGTTCGTAACCTTTAAAAGTTACTTCGGTTGAAGGGTTCAGAATTGTCCAGTCTTTGGTTTCTATTTTCGAGGCCGAGCGTGAACGGTCTTTTTGCTTTTTCATTTCGGCTTCAAAGCCTTTCTCGTCTATTGAGTAGCCATTTTCTTTGGCTATAAGCGCTGTCAGGTCGGTAGGGAAACCATAAGTATCATAAAGTTCAAATACCGATTTGCCGTCCAATGTGTTGGATCCACTTTGTTTTATTTTTTGTATTTGCTTATCGAGCAAGCTAATGCCGGTCTCCAGTGTGCGTAAAAAGGTGCTCTCTTCCTCATGTATTACTTTGGTAATGATGTCTTGCTGGTTTTTTAGTTCAGGGAATGCATCTCCCATTTCTTTTACCAGTATTTTAACAAGTTTACTGATAAAGGGCTCGCTTTGCCCCAGAAATGTATATGCATATCGCACTGCACGACGTAATATGCGGCGAATTACATAGCCAGCTTTATTGTTCGAAGGCAACTGCCCATCGGCAATGGCAAAGGCTACAGCGCGCAAATGGTCAGCAACCACACGCATTGCAATGTCTGTTTTTTTATCTTTACCGTAAGACTTTCCTGAAATTTCAGCAATTTTTTGAATGATGGGTTGAAATACATCCGTGTCGTAATTGGAAGTTTTATCCTGCAATGCCATACAAAGGCGTTCGAATCCCATTCCTGTATCTACATGTTTTGCCGGTAGGGGTTTTAATTCACCACTGTCTAAACGATTAAATTGCATGAACACGAGGTTCCAGATTTCGATTACTTGCGGATGATCCTGGTTAATCAGGTCAACAGCATCTCTGGTTTTACGGTCTTCATCACTGCGAAGATCAATATGGATTTCTGAGCAAGGGCCACATGGACCTGTTGCTCCCATTTCCCAGAAGTTGTCTTTTTTAGACCCATTTAATATTCTGGATTCGGGTAAATAGGCGTTCCAGTAGTTTGCGGCTTCATCGTCTCTCGGTAAATTATCTTTCGAATCTCCTTCAAATACTGTGGCGTATAGTCTTTCAGGTGTTATTTTGAATACATCTGTTAGAAGTTCCCATGCCCAATCGATAGCTTCTTTTTTAAAGTAATTGCCAAACGACCAGTTGCCAAGCATTTCAAACATTGTGTGATGGTAAGTGTCGTGCCCTACTTCTTCGAGGTCATTGTGTTTTCCTGAAACGCGCAGGCACTTTTGGGAGTTGGCTACTCTTGGATGTTTTACTTCTTTTTGTCCAAGAAATTGGTCTTTAAACTGATTCATCCCGGCATTTACAAACATTAAAGTCGGATCGTTTTTTACCACCATGGGTGCGGAATCAACAATCTCATGCTGTTTCGATGCAAAAAAGTCTTTAAATGCTTGTCTTATATCATTTGCCTTCATCATTTTTCTGCTGCTTTATTGATTTAGAATAAATTAATTATTGTAATTTTAAGCAATTTCAATTAGTTTTGCTTTTTCAATTTCGTGCACAAAGTAAATAAAAAAATGGCAAAGTCCAGATATCGCTTTAATCCGGAAACACTTCATTACGAAAAAATTGAGCTCACGCTCAAGGAGCGTATTGTAAGAGCGCTGCCCAGGGTTTTTGCTGTAATGATTATAACATCATTTATCATCTTCTTGTTGTCAGACTTTATTGATACGCCTCAGGAACTGCAACTTAAACGTGAGAATGACCAGCTTCGTTTTCATTATGAAATGCTCAATCAGCGTATGAACCAGGCTGAAGAAGCGCTGGCTGATATTCAGCGAAGGGATGAAAATATTTACCGGATTATTTTCGAAGCTGAGCCCTTAGCCGATGAGTATCGGAATCCCGGGGTGGGCGGAATAAATAAATATAAAAATATTGATCTTGATCTTATTGCCGAAACTTCCAAAAAATTAGATGCACTGTCACGGAGTATGGTCAGTCAATCTATGTCTTATGATGATATTATCGATTTGGCTAAAGCAAAAAAGAAATTTTTTAAATCTGTACCTGCCATAAGCCCTATGTCTGACAGAAATTTTAAGCGTTTTGCATCAGGATTTGGGTATCGTATTCACCCGATCTATAAAACACGTAAAATGCATACAGGTATTGATCTTTCGGCTCCACGTGGCACCAAAGTTTATGCAACAGGTGATGGTAAAGTGGTGAAAGCCGGTAAGTCGAGTGGTGGATACGGAAGGGTGATCATTATTGACCATGGTTTTGGTTACAAGAGTCTCTACGCACATCTTTATACTGTGGATATTCAAAGAAATAAGGAGGTTAAACGTGGTGAATTTATCGGAACAGTTGGAAATACAGGCAGAAGTATTGCGCCGCACCTACATTATGAAGTGAGATATAACGATAAACCCGTAGATCCGGTAAATTATTATTTCAATGACCTTACACCTGAAGAGTATGAGCAAATGCTCATTATTTCTTCAAGACCTAACCAGAGTTTTGATTAAGAGTTGTATTCAGACATGAGAAGATTTTTTTTACTTTCACTGTTCCTTTTTATTACATTTTTTCAGCTATTCGCACAAAAAGATACGATTGAAATTGCTGCCGTAGGCGATATTATGTTGGGTACTGATTATCCTGAAAGAAAGTACCTTCCCCCTGATGATAAGTGTGATATTTTACTTGAGCCCCTCATTTCTCATATTGACTCTTCTGATATTGCATTTGCTAATCTTGAAGGTGCTTTCGCTGATAGCGCAGAGCTCGTAAAACAATGCAATGATCCTTCGGTCTGTTATGCTTTTCGTACACCTCAAAATTATTTTTCGTATATCCAGAAAAGTGGTCTTAACCTGTTTAGCCTGGCCAATAACCATATGTTTGATTTTGGTATGCCGGCTGTAGACTCTACGCTGGCATTGATAGACAGGTCCGGGGCTTATACTGCAGGTGTTTATAAGCGGCCCTTTGCTGTATTTGTAAGGGATAGTGTTACATATGGTTTCACCGCATTTTCGCCCAATAAAGGAACAAATGATTTTCATGATACCCTACGTTTGGTTCGCATAGTGCAAGCGCTTGACGATACGGCCGATATCGTTGTTGTCTCGTTTCATATGGGGGCTGAAGGAAGCAAACATCAGCATTTGACACGCAAAACGGAGATGTATTATGGAGAAAATCGCGGAAACCCCTATAAATTATCTCGTAAAGTGATTGACGCTGGAGCAGATGTGGTGATTGGTCATGGTCCTCATGTACCACGGGCGTTTGATTTATACAAGGATCGCTTTATTGCGTATAGTTTGGGCAATTTCTGTACTTACAGCCGTATGAATCTTGATGGACCCAATGGTTTGGCACCGCTTGTAAAGATCAAAACCAACAGGGAAGGGAAATTTATAGAAGGCCAAATTGTTTCTTTTAAACAATATTACGGCAAAGGCATTATACTGGACGAATTCAATCGTGCAGCAGCTAAAATTCAGTCGCTCACTCGAAGCGATATCCCTGAATGTGTGCTACGTTTCGAAAAAAATGGTTATTTTAGTAAATAAAAAATATGCCGTACAAAGAACCTAAAATAGAAAAGTTGTTTTACTCAATGGGGGAAGTGGCTGATATGTTTAATATTAATGCCTCTACTATCCGGTATTGGGAGAAGCATTTCGATCATCTGAAACCACGAAAGAACAATAAAGGAAATCGGCAATTTACGCAAAAAGATCTCGATGATCTGAAAATTATATATTACCTGCTTAAAGAACGAGGGCTTACTATTAAAGGAGCTAAATCAAAACTTAAGCAAAATAAGAATGATGTTACTGATAATGCTAACATTGTTGAGCGCCTTCAAAAAATAAAATCCATGCTTGAGGAAGTAAAAGGAAATTTGTAACTATAAGATTAACCCCCAAACAACAAACCCTGCTTCTCGCAGGGTTTTGTGTTTACAAAAAAACCATTATTCATACTGGCAGTGGGGGCATGGCATGGGCTTGCGTTTCGATTTCAGATTAGTATTGAAATTAAAA